>DNLZ01000256.1:8077-12448 GCA_003488325.1 Planctomycetaceae bacterium | reverse complement strand
GGGCGGCGCCTTGGCAGGGGCCGGCGCCGCTCCGGCCGCGTCGAGCGTGACGAGCGCCTGGCCGACCTTGACGGTGTCCCCCTTCTTCACGAGCACCTCGGCGACGCGCCCACCAGGGGGACACGGCACCTCGATGACCGCCTTGTCGGTCTCGACCTCCAGGAGAGCCTGACCGGGCCTCAGCACGTCGCCGGGCGAGACGAACACGGAGACGACGTCTCCCGAGGCGATGTTTTCACCGAGATCCGGGAGCTTGAATTCGACGGCCATGCGAGGGAGATCGGGGGTGGGGGTGGGAGAAACGAAGCAGGACGACGCCAGGGCGTCACACGGGGTCAGGCCAACGCAGCATCGATCTTGTCGGGGTTCACCCCGAGCGAGGCGATCGCATCGGACACGACGTGCGAGCCGATGGCACCGGTGGCAGCCAGCCTCGACAGCGTGCCGATCGCGATGCACTCCGCATCGACCTCGAAGTGCCGCCGGAGCGGACCGCGGGTGTCGCTGCGACCGAACCCGTCGGTGCCCATCGCGAACAGGCCGCCGGGAATCCAGGGATCGAGCTGCTCCGGAACGGCCCGCACGTGGTCGCTCGCCGCGACGAACACGCCCCGCTCGTCGGCGAGCACGCGCTCGAGGTAACTCGACCGGGGCGACGCGCCGGGATGGAGCATGTTCCAGCGACGGCACTCCTGCGCCTCGCGCCTCAGCTCCTTCCAGCTCGTCACGCTCCAGACGGTGCTCGCCACACCCCAGCGCTCCGCGAGCAGGTCCGCCGCCCGCAGCACCTCGCGGAGGATCGCGCCGGAACCGAGCAGGTGGACGCGCGGCAGCCCGCTCGCCACCGGGGGCCCCGCGGCGGCCACGTCGCGCAGCCGGTACATGCCCTTGAGAATGCCCTCCGCACAGCCCGCAGGCATCGGCGGCATCTCGTAGTTTTCGTTGTAGACCGTGATGTAGTAGATCCAGTCCTCACCCTTGGCATACATCCGCTCCATGCCGTCGAGCATGATCACGGTCGTCTCGTAGACGAATGCCGGGTCGTACGCCCGCACGGTCGGATAGGCCATCGCGAAGAGATGGCTGTGGCCGTCCTGATGCTGCAGGCCCTCTCCCGCGAGCGTCGTCCGGCCCGCCGTGCCGCCCAGGAGGAAGCCCCGTGCACGACAGTCGCACGCGGCCCAGATGAGGTCGCCGATGCGCTGGAAGCCGAACATCGAGTAGTAGATGAAGATCGGGATCATCGGCACGCCATGGCTGGCATAGGCGGTGCCGGCGGCGATGAAGCTCGACATGCTGCCGGCCTCGGTGATCCCCTCCTCGAGAATCTGGCCGTCCTTGGCCTCGCGGTAGTAGAGCAGCTGATCGGAGTCCACCGGCTCATAGAGCTGGCCGGTATGGGCGTAGATGCCGCACTGCTTGAACAGCGGATCCATCCCGAAGGTGCGCGACTCGTCGGGCACGATCGGCACGATGAACCGCCCCACCTGCTTGTCCTTGAGCAACGACGCCATCAGCGTGACGGCGCCGGTCGTCGTGGAGACCTCGCGGCCGGCACTCTTCTCGATGAACCCCGCATAGTCGGCCAGCGACGGGGTCTGCAGCCGGGGCGGCTCGGCGGGCCGCATCGGCACGTAACCCCCCAGCGACTCGCGGCGCTCCCGCAGGTAGCGGATCTCCGCCGAATCCTCCGGCGGTCGATAGAAGGGCGCCTTGGCCACCTCGTCGTCCGAGATCGGAATGCCGAACCGTGAACGGAACGCCCGCAGCTCCTCCTCGTTGAGCTTCTTCTGCTGGTGGGTCACGTTGCGACCCTCGCCCACCTCGCCGAGCCCGTAGCCCTTGATCGTCTTGGCGATGACCACCGTCGGCTTGCCGTGGCACTTCATCGCCGCGGCGTAGGCGGCGTAGACCTTCTCCGGATCGTGCCCTCCCCGGCGCAGCTTCTTGAGCTTCTCGTCCGAGAGATGGGCCACCATCTCCTTCAATTCCGGATCCGCACCGAAGAAGTGCTCGCGGATGTAGCTGCCCGGCATGACCGTGTATTTCTGATACTGCCCGTCCACCACCTCGTTCATCCGCTTGACGAGCAGGCCCTTGTCGTCCTTCGCCAGCAGGGCGTCCCACTCGTCGCCCCAGACGACCTTGAGGACGTTCCACCCCGCCCCGCGGAAGATGCCCTCGAGCTCCTGGATGATCTTGCCGTTGCCCCGCACCGGCCCGTCGAGCCGCTGGAGATTGCAGTTGATCACGAACACGAGGTTGTCGAGCTGCTCCCGGGCCGCCAACGTGATCGCGCCGAGCGTTTCCGGCTCGTCGGTCTCGCCGTCGCCGATGAAGCACCAGACATGCTGCCGGCTCGTGTCCTTGATGCCGCGGTCCTGCAGGTACTTGTTGAACCGCGCCTGGTAGATCGCCATGATGGGGCCGAGTCCCATCGACACGGTGGGAAACTCCCAGAACCCCGGCATGAGCCACGGGTGCGGATAGCTCGACAGGCCGCCACCCGGGGCGAGCTCCCGCCGGAAGTTCTCCAGCTGCTTCTCCGAGATCCTGCCTTCCAGGAACGCGCGGGCGTAGATGCCGGGGGAGGCGTGCCCCTGGAAGTAGACCTGATCGCCCGAGTAGTCGTCGCCGCGGCCGCGGATGAAATGGTTCATCGCGACCTCGACCAGCGTCGCCGAGGAGGCGAAGGTCGAGATGTGGCCGCCGATGCTCTTGTCCTCCCGGTTGGCCCGCACCACCATCGCCATCGCGTTCCAGCGGATGATGCTCTTGATCCGGCGCTCGAGCTCACGGTTGCCGGGAAACGCCGGCTGCTTGTCGGCCGGGATGGTGTTGATGTACGGGGTCGTCACCGAGAAGGGGATCGGGACGCCGAGGCGATACGCCTCCTGCTCGATCACCCGCAAGAGATAGCTCGCGCGATCGGAGCCCCGGCTGGTGGCGACGTACCGGAGCGAGTCGATCCACTCCCGGGTCTCGCCCGGGTCCGAATCGACCTCGGACGTGCCGTCGGTGCGCTCGGGCTGGCCCGACGCGCGATCCCCCACCTGCGCGATCGACATCGGGGCGTGCGCCCCCCGCGGCAGGACGTCGCCGGCGCCGCCGGGGTCACTCGGAGCGGTCGCCCCACCTCCGCGGGAAAACTCGACGTCGGGGCTGCTCATGCGTCGCTCCGCAGAAGGGGACCTTTCCGAATGTCGGGATTATCCGGGCGGCCTCGGGCAGCGTAAAGGGCGAATCGCGGCGCAGCCACCGAGCGGTGCCGCAGCCGCCACCAGGGCCACCGCGGCCGCATGCGCCCAGTGCGAGAGGCGGGAGTCGAACCCGCACGCCTTGCGGCACTGGAACCTAAATCCAGCGCGTCTGCCAGTTCCGCCACTCTCGCGAACGACCTCATTCTACGCCCGGAAACCCATCCCGTCGGGTGGCCGACGCCTCCTCGAGCAATCGCTCCAGTCCGCCGGCACCTCCGGCCGAGCGTGGCGGCCATGCGGCGACGACGAGCTCGTGGAGCGTCCCGTCATCGGGCGCGAGCGAGCGTTTGCCGAAGCGGATCTCGAGCGATCGCACCTGCTCCGCGGCCGCGTGGTTCGCGTTCCACGCACGCACCAGTCCCGCGGCGACGCCCGGCGCGAAACATCGCATCTGCGGCTCATGGAGCACCCAGAAGAGCTTGTGCCAGCGATGGTGCGGCAGCGACATGAAGCCATCCGCGGGCTCGGCGGTCTCGAACGGGGCGCCACCGCGCACCAGATCGACGACGCGTCCGTCGGCGAGCACGGCCCGGCTCACGACCCACTGCCGCTGGGCACGCACGTCCGCGAACATGAGCCACTCCTGATGCAGGGCCGTGAGATCGAGCAGCGCCTCGAGCGCTGGAGGAAGTCGGGGCCGATCGTGCGTGGTCGCGGGCCGGAGCATCGCCGCCGTCCACCCGACGACCGCGAGCGTCAGGGCCGCCGCACACATAGCCGTCGCCCCACGCCCCAGTCCCAGGCAGACGCCCCCCCCGGCCACGCGCCGCCCCCGGTCCCACCACGCCGCAGGCACGAGCGGAAGCCAGGCGGCGATCGCGATCGGGGCGAACAGGCCCACCGACATCACGCCCCAGATGACGAGGTGGAACGACGCGAACGCCGTGACGAGGACTCCCCGCACGCTCGCCATCGGCATGGCCAGCACGAGCAGCGCCCCGACGATCTCGAACGGCGGCACCAGCCGCGTCAGGGGCCGCACGATCCGTTCGGCATCCGAGAGGACCATGCCCAGGTGCGTGCCGTGGTCGTGCACCGACAGCGCATGGCCGAGTGCCGCCCCGGACCACCACGTGTCGTTGCACTTGCCGATGCCGGCCGAGAGGTACAC
>DNLZ01000256.1:482-7728 GCA_003488325.1 Planctomycetaceae bacterium | reverse complement strand
GCTGACCAGGCGCACTCCGGCCGCGGGCCCGCCTCGCGCCCGCTCCGGCGCGCGTCGCAGGACCACACCGCCCCGAGCGGGACGAAGCAGGCCCAGAACAGCTGACAGGCGAGCCACGAATCGCCGGCATTGGTCGCCGGTGCGGTGCGTCGCACGATGCTGACGACCGCCACCCATGCGAGGATCGTCGCGAGTCGCGTCGCGCATCCGACGGCGAGCAGGAGCCCGGCGACCCCCTCGAGCGCGAGCATCGCGGCGGCCCACGCGTCGGAATCGCTGAGAAGCGCCGCGGACCAGCACGTGGCACGCCCCGCGTACTCCCGCACGGCGTCCGGGGTGAACATCCCCGTGGCGGTGTGCATGAGACGGAAGTCCCGCGTGCGCAGGAGGCAGTCGGCGACGAGGACGCCACCGAGCGCGACGCGGTAGGCGGCGAGGCTCCGCAGGTCGAGCGCGAAGGCGGCCCGCGCCCAGGCCGTCGAAAAGCCGCGGTTTCTTGAAGCTTCCACGATCCGAAACTACAACACGGCCGGTCCGACGATCGATCCCAATCCTGTGCCCGACGGCCCCCGGACGGGCGCGATGCCCGTCCTGCTCCAGCCGTCCCGAGGAGAGCTGGAATGCACGTGCCCCTGGTGGTGCTCGGTGGTGGCCCCGGCGGTTATGCGGCCGCATTCCTCGCGGCCGATCTCGGCATGGAGGTCGCCCTCGTCGATCGCGATGAACGGCTCGGCGGCACATGCCTGCTCCGCGGCTGCATCCCGTCGAAGGCGCTCCTGCACGTCGGACGGGTCGTGGCCGAGAGCCGCGAGATGGCCGAATGGGGTGTGTCGTTCGCCAGGCCGACGATCGACCTCGACGCCCTGCGACGGCGGAAGGAGAAGCTCATCGGCACGCTCACCGGCGGGCTCGCCACGCTCGCGCGGCGGCGCAAGGTCGCACTTCTGCACGGCGCGGCGCGGTTCATCGACTCGACGACGCTGGAGATCGCCCCGACGCAGCCGGGCGCTCCCAGCCAGACCGTCACCTTCGACCACTGCATCCTCGCGAGTGGATCGCGGCCGGCACGCATTCCCGCATTCGACATCGGCAGTCCGCGGGTGATGGACTCGACCGCGGCACTCGAACTGCCCGACATTCCGGAGTCGCTGCTCGTCGTGGGTGGGGGCTACATCGGGCTGGAGATGGGCACGGTCTACGCCGAACTCGGCTCGCGGGTGTCCGTCGTCGAACTCACCGACGGTCTCCTGCCGGGTGCCGACCGTGATCTCGTCAAGCCGCTCCAGCAGCGTCTCGGCACGATCTTCGAGGCGATCATGCTCGGCACGAAGGTGACGGGGCTGCAGGACGTCGGCACTGCGGTGCGCGTCCAATTCGAGGGGGCGGGCGGGGCTCTGGAGCGCTCCTTCGCACGCGTGCTCGTCGCCGTGGGCCGCCGGCCGAACTCGGACGGGATCGGTCTCGAGAACACCGGCGTCACGATCGACCGCCGCGGCTTCGTGGAGGTGGACGGCCAGCAGCGCACGAGCGATCCGCACATCCTCGCGATCGGGGACGTCTGTGGTGAACCGATGCTGGCGCACCGCGCGAGCCATCAGGGCAAGGTGGCGGTGGAGGCGCTCCACGGCGAGCCGGCGTTGTTCGCACCGCGGGCGATCCCGGCGGTGGTGTTCACCGACCCCGAGATCGCGTGGGCCGGGCTGACGGAGCAGGAGGCGACCGCCGCGGGGCGGGTCGTCGACGTGAGCCGCTACCCGTGGGCCGCGAGCGGCCGGGCACAGGCGCTCGGCCGCACCGACGGACTGACCAAGATCCTCGTCGATCCGGAAACGGACGCGGTGCTCGGGGTGGGCGTGGTCGGCCCGGGCGCGGGCGAACTGATCGCCGAGGGCGTCCTCGCCATCGAGATGGGGTGCAGCGCCCGCGACCTGATGGAAACGATCCACCCGCATCCGACGCTCGGCGAAACGGTGGCGTTCTCCGCGGAGAACTACTTCGGCCTCGCCACCGAGATCTATCGGCCCCGCACCGCGGACGCGTCGGCCGGTTGAGCCCCGACCGCCGCCGGTCGGCCCGGCCACTCGGGCGCCCGGATCAGCCCCCGCCCTGCAGCATCCGCGACCGGGCCAGCGCGTCCTCGGCCTCGGCGATCCACCCCCCCCGCTGGCAGGCCACGCTCAGGGCCGTGAAGCTGAACGGGTCGGTCGGCTCGAGCTCGCACACCCGCCGCGCGTGCCGCACCGCGTCGCCGTGCCGCTCGAGCCGCGTGCACCAGGCCGCGAGCGCCGAATACGCGAGTGCGAAATCGGGATGATCGGCGACGACGCCCTCGAGGGCGTGCACGGCCCCGGCGAGATCGCCCGCCGCCTTGAGCCGCTCGGCGGCCTCGTATCTCGCTTCTCGCGTCCCCGCCACGTTCGCGTCGTCCGTCATGGTCACTCCCGAGCCGCACCCGCGCCGCGTGCCACGGCCCATCCGCGGGGTGCGGACGCGACCGATCGCGACGACTCGGCAGTATAGGCAGACCGTCGGCGCCCGGCGGGGGAAGATGGATCGGCTCGTCGCACGAACGCGAAACTGGGATTGAATCGCCGTGGGGACCGAGCCGATAAACCCAGCGGTCGGTCGATCCGTGGCGACAGAGGCGTGACGTGAGCATCCATCCACTCGCCGTGGTCAGTCCTGGAGCCCGTCTCGGCGCGGGCGTGCGGATCGCGGCGTTCGCCACCGTGGAGGACGACGTCGAGCTCGGGGATCACTGCACGGTCGGAAGCGGGGCCGTGCTGAAGTCCGGCGTCACCGCCGGGTCCCACAACGAGTTCGCGGAGCATGTCGTGATCGGCGGCGCTCCACAGCACGTCGCCCGGCCGAAGGACATCGGCCGCGTGGTGATCGGCGACCACAACGTCTTCCGCGAATACGTCACGGTACACCGGGCGCTCAAGACCGACGTGACCACGTCGGTCGGCAGCCACAACTACGTGATGGCGGGCGCCCATCTGGGCCACGATGTCACGGTGGGCAACAACTGCATCTTCGCCAACGGCGCCCTGCTCGGCGGTCACGTCACGGTCGAGGACCGGGCGTTCGTGTCGGGTGCCGTCGCCGTGCACCAGTTCGTCAGGATCGGCCGACTCGCCATGGTCGGCGGGCACGCGCGCGTGGTCCAGGACATCCCGCCCTTCATGCTGCTCGACGGTCAGAGCGGCTGCATCGTCGGCCTCAACAACGTCGGGCTGCGACGGAGCGGGCATTCGGCCGACGACATCGCCGACCTCAAGGCGGCGTATCGCGTCATCTATCGCCGGGGCTTGCCATGGAAGGAGGTGCTCGACACCCTCCGCCGTGACTTCACGAGCGGTCCCGTGGCACATCTGCGCGACTTCCTCGGCGGCGGCACGCGGGGCTTCTCGCAGGAGCGGCGGGCGCCCCCCGCCCCGACGCTGCGGATCCGCGTGCCCGAGGACGATCCGGCCGCGGTGCGGGCGAAGGCCGGCTGACCGCGCCGCACGGCCGTTCAAGCCCGTCGCTCGATCGCCTGCATGACCTCGAGCACGGCCCGCTCTCCACGGCGCGGCGTTGCGACGACCTGGACGCCCACGGGAAGTCCGGTACTCCCGCGATCGCATTCGGCGGCCAGCGCGACCAGCGGATCGCGCGTCGCACGACGTCCCGCCTCCTCGTCCGCACGCACCCGGGTCACCGGCACGGCGCCGGCCGCGAGATCGAGCAGGTTCGCGAGCAGGCACGGCGCGGCGGCGAGCATCAGTCGGGCGGCCGTGCCGTGTCGCAAGGCCGGCACCGCCGACACGGGGCACACGACCACGTCGCACTCCCGCATCTGCTCCGCACATCGCGCCATGAACGCCGCGCGTCGATCGAGCAGACGCGCGAACGCGGGGGGGGAAAGTGGCCCGGTGGCCGCGAGCGCCTGTGCCTCGATCATCCTGCCGGAGGCTGCCGCCACGGCGGCGAGGGGCCGCCTGAGCCACCGCGGCAGCCGCGCCAACCGGAGGAGCCGGGCGACTCCCGGAATCGGACGCGAGCGGCCGAACAAGGCCCGCACCTGACGGCCGCCGTCGGCGGCCAGGATGGCCAGATGCAACCACGCCGCGTCGGTCGCGATCGTGCCGTCGAGCGGCACGATCTGGCATCCCGCGGCCCGCACGGCCTCGACCGCCTCCCCGACGGCACGGACGACGGCCGGTGAGCCCGGGATCGGCCCGGCATCGTCCCACCAGCCGACGCGAAGGGCGGCGAGCGCCACCGGCGCGCACGACGCATCGTCCTCCGGCCGCTCGCCGGCGACATCCACACCGACCGCCAGCAGTCCTCGCCTCAGATCGGCGACGCGCCTGGCGAGAAACCCGGCGCGCGTGCGGACGACCGTCAGTCGCGGCATCGTGCGCACCGCCCCGCCCCCTCCGAGGATGGACGTCCGCGGCACGATCGTCGCCAGTCCGCAGGAATGCGCGGGCTGGCGGAGGCTGCCCGCGAGATCGTTGCCGACCGCGAGCGGCACGACGCCCGCCGCGACCAGCGCGGCGTCGCCGCCACTCGACCCACCCGGGCTGCGTTCGGGATCGGCGGGGTGGTACGTGCGGCCCCAGACGGGGTTGTCGGTTTCGTGGAGGTACATCGCCTGCGGCACGTTCGACTTGCCGATGACGACCGCACCCGCGGCTGCGAGGCGGACCACGATCTCCGCGTCCGCCGCATCGACATCCTCCCGGCGGGACTCGAGACCGAGCGTGGTGACGAGGCCGCGCACGGGAAAACATTCCTTGACGCTCACGGGAACCCCCGCGAGCACGCCGCTCGAGCCCGCTGCGATCATGGCTGCGTCCTGCTCCGCGGCGGCCCGCATCTGGATCAATGCGTTGAGCCCGGCGTGGCGCTCACGGTGCCGTCGGACGTGCTCCGCCCACACGTCGCGGGCGCGCGCCGAACCGGTCGCGACGGCCGTGGCGATCGACTCCACGGTTTCCATCGAGCGTCCTCTCGGGATGCACACCGGCGGCAACAGATTCGACCGCCTGGTCCTCAAGATCGCTTGGTCGTGAGAATCGCCTCGTCGCGAGGACCGCCTTCTCGTGGCGTACGCCTCCAGGCGTGCGAATCAAGCCCGGCTCCGGCTCGACGCCGGAAGAGCAGAATCAACTCGGCTGCAAAGATCCCATCACCCAGTCATTTCTATCCCTCATTCGCACGCCTGGAGGCGTGCGCCACCGACGCGCAGGGAAGGCGACTCGAGCGCCCGGCGGCATCCCGTGCCGCCCCGCCGGTCACGGACGTGGGGTCGGATCAAAAGTCGGCAGGCGGTGCGTCCGATGGCGGGACCGGCTGTTCCTCGGCGGCCGGCGCGTCCGACTGCGGAGTCGCATCCGACGCCGGCTCGTCGGCGGGTGCGGCAGGCTCCTCTTTCAGTGCCGGCGTGGCCGGGGCCGGGTCGATTTCCGGCACCTCGAGTTTCGGAGCCGGCTCGACAGGATCGATCTCCGGAACCTCGAGCGCCGGCGCCTTGGCCGCTGGCTCGGACTTCGACGACTCGGGAGCATCGCCCACTTCCGGCACGGGTACGGCCGGCGTCGCGGGGCCGACTGGGGCGTCGGTTCCGGGCAGGCCCACCGGCGCCGCCTCGATCGTGTCACCCGCACGTGTCAGGCCGAGCGGCCCCTCACCCGGTCGATCGACGGAGCGCACATCGGCCGCCCAGACCGTGCCGCCATCGAAGATCACGCCCGTGACGAGGCACCGCTCGCCGAGTTCCGCCACCGGAGCCTGACGGGACACGACCGCAACCTCCCGGCTCTGGCCGTCCGCCTCCTCGACGAGCACCTTGGAGCACCAGTACGGCCCGACCGCCCGGGTCGAGTCGAACGTGACCGGGAGCACGACGCCGTCGCTGTCGCGCCGCGCGAATGAGAGCCAGTTGCGGGCCAGCCGCGTCAGATCCGACACGAGCGGGCTGTCCGGCTGCAGCGTCGGCACGAGCGGATCGAGCCGCATCGAGGCCTCTTCAAAGGGACGTCCCGAGTCCACGGCAACGGCCTCGAGCATCGCCAACTCCTCGGCGACCCGCGTGAGCGATCGATACCACGCGACCATCTGACGCTTGCGCTGCGGGTCGTCGGAACCGATCTCCGTCAGGAGGTCCGCCATTTGCACGGCTTCTTCGATCGCAGCATCGAGTGACGCGACGTCGAGCGGTTCCGGTTCGGGCGGAGGCGGCGGGACGGCGACCGGCGGCGTGTTGAGAAGGTCGGCGAGCGCCGGCGGCATCGGCGTTGACGGCACGATCGCGAGCGGATCGACGGCCGGGATCGCCGCTGCGAGGTCGGCCGCCGCAGGGGCATCGCCATCGTCGTTCGGCGCGGGACTCTTCGCACCAGGGGCCGTGCCACCCAGCGGATCGTCACTCATCTCCTTGTCGGCGACCGCATCCTGCGGCGCATCGGCCGGCGCTTCATCGACGGCCGCATCGAAGGCCTTTTGACGCTCGCCCGTGCCGCCCTGATTCGGCTCCGACGCCGCGGGCTCCAGCCCCGCGAGTCCGGGGAGCGATTCGAGGCCGCCACCGTTTTGGGCCCGAGGCGATGGCTCGGTCTTCCGCGCGACCTGCCGCGGGCGTGGCAGGATGAACGACGCACCCGGGAGCCAACGCCGCATCCCGATCGTATCGGGCCAGCCGAGCCACATCAGCCCGATGAGCAGGGCGAGCACGATCGGGATCGACGCCGCACCGCCCAGGACGATCCCGAGGACCTGGCCCAGCCCACCACCCTTCTTCTTCGGGGCGGCGGGGCGAGCAGCCGGTCGCGCCGCCGCGGCGGCCCCCGTGCCCGACGCGACAGCCGCCACACCGACCGCCGGTTCGACGGCGGATGCGGCGAAGAAACCCGCCGCGGCCTCCTCCTCACCAAACTCGTCGCGTGCCGCTTCGTTGCCCGATGCCCCGTCGATCTGGTCCCACGGCGACGCCTCGTCGTTCGACCCGGCGGCGGACTCGTCGAGCGATCCCCATGCCCCGTCAGCCAGTGCCGCGGACGAGTCGGGGTCACCGGCGGCGGCGGCAGCCACACCAGCCTCGTCGCTCACGTCGTCAAATGGCGCGGCGGCGCTGCCGAAGTCGAAGGGATCATCCCCGGCATCGGCGGCCGCCGCTGAATCCTCTTCCATGCCGCTCGCCGGCGAGAACACCGACAGTGCGGGAGTCTCGGTCCCGACGGCAGTGCCGCCGTCATCG
>DNLZ01000256.1:0-169 GCA_003488325.1 Planctomycetaceae bacterium | reverse complement strand
CGCCGTCATCGCCCGTCTCGGGCTCATCTCGGCCCTCGAACACGTCGAATGGACCGCGCGCCACGGCCTCGCCGTCCTCGAGGTCCGCGCTTCGGTGATCGCTCGGGCCGTCACCTCCCACGAGTTCGGCAAACAGGTCGCCGTCGAGCGCCTCGTCGTCAGCCGACGG
>DNLZ01000381.1:455-10863 GCA_003488325.1 Planctomycetaceae bacterium | reverse complement strand
TCGAAATCGTCGTCCTCTTCGTCCTCCTCCTCGTCCTTGGCGGCCACCGGAAGTGGAAGGGACGGAGACGCGACCGGGAAGAGTTCCTCCGCTGCGAGGAGCTCAGGCATCTCACTCCACGAGAACACATCGGCATCGGGAACGTCCCGCAGCCCTCGCCCACTGGCAACACTCGTCACGGCAAAACCTCCCGGCGTCTTGTGGCGACCTCGAACCTCGGCCAATTCTGTAACCGATCGCAGAATCAACGTCCAATCATCGACCGAAATCTTTTCCACCTTCGGGGTTCCTCGGAGGATTCGCACCGGATCCTCGAAGGCCCGAAAAGTGTGGCCCGATCGACGACCAGCCGCAAGGTTGCGGCATCGGGCGAACCGTCCGGCGTCAGCCGGACGGCGGGTTTTCGGCGGGAGGAACCGCAGGCTCGTCCTCGGCGGCACTGCCGAGGCCGTCCACGGGCGGGAGGTCCTCGAGTCGCGCAAGCCCGAAGGTCGCGAGGAATCGCCGGGTCGTGACGTAGACGTTCGGCCGGCCGAGGTCCTCGGCACGGCCTCCGATCGCCACGAGATCCCGTTCGAGCAACTGCCGCAGCATCTCCTCGCTCCCGGCGCCGCGGATCGCCTCCACCTCGGCCCGGGTGACGGGCTGGCGGTACGCGACGATCGCGAGGGTCTCGAGGGCGGCGGCCGACAGCCTGCCCCCTGAGGGCGCGTCGAGGAGACGACGCAGCCAAGGGCCGAAGGCGCCCCGCGTGAGCAGCTGGAAACCTCCCGCGATCGACTCGACGCGCACGGCGGACCCGGCAGTCTCCTGGAGGGACCTGAGTTCGCTGAGCAGCACGCGTGCACGGGTGCCGTCGGCCAGTCCGGCCAGCTTCGCGATCCGACGCGTCGTCAGCGGCTCCCGGGCCACGAAGAGGACGGCCTCGACCCGCGCGAGCTCGTCACTGCGGCGATGATCCCCGACGGGCTCGGGAGCCGGCGAGGCGGCGAGGGCGGGTGTCGCTCCCGGATAGCGTCGCCGCGCCACGCGGCTCGGAAGGCGTCCACTCCGGGCCGACACGTACGCGGCGGCACATCCTCCAGGATGCGGAAAACCCTGCACGGCGAGCAGCCCGTGGGCGAGCCCGCCCTGCCCGTGCCGAAGCGCCTTCATCGCAAAATGCCCCGCTGCTCGGCGAGGCGGCGTTGCCAGGCCATCACATCATTGAGCAGGAGGTGCACGGCGGTGTCGGCGTCCGACCCCTCCATCTGGAACACGCGGTGGAGCTGCCCCTCCGCATCGAGCGGCACCTGGCAGCTCGCGAGATGACGGCCGACTGCCGCCGGCAGGGCGACGCATTCGATCGACACGGCACCGAGCCCCGAAAGGCGGCGCACGCTCACGTCGAGCGGAGGCGGCCGCACGCCGGAGTCGGGGCCGGCAGGGGACGGGGGAGGCGCCGGACCGCCGGGCTTCGCGGGGACCACCAACGCGGACGTGGGCTCGTCAGGGACCGTCTGGATGGGATCGCGGGCTGCGGAGGTCGGCGTGACGGCCGTCGGCCGGGCGCGCGCCGCCCACCACGTCATCACGCAATCACGGACCGAGCGGCGGGTGCCCGCGGGAATCAGATGGGAGAACATCGCCAAGGTCGGCACGATGACCATGCAGACGGCGAGCAGACAGGTGCGAAATTTCATGGCTGGACCGTCGGCACGTGGCCACCAGTGGAGAAGACCGCGACGGTCTCAGGCCTCTGACGACGCTCGGTCAAAACGGCAGGAGGATCGCCGACCGCGACTCGGCGCATCGTGCGACCGCGGACTCGCTCTCGCCGGGCTCCGGCGGGGCGGAAGGGTAGCCAACCGGCCCCGGTCGTCACAACGGGAAATCGCCTCCCGGAGACTCGCAGGCGGACACTCCGACCGCGGATTCGCGGGGCGGGGACATCGCGGGGCGGGCGCCCCTGCGGTGCGTCGTCCAGATGCCACACCCACCGAGCGCGGTCGTGCGCTCCGATGCCGTAGCCGTTGGCAGGCGCGGCGACGGCAGAGCAGAATGTCAGCCTTCGTCTGCCTGCAGCCCCGCCCGTCCTCCACCGCCTGAACCACCTCTGCCGATGGCGAACATCGCGATCAGCCTCTGCGGGGAGGGGCGGGGCCACGCATCCCGCGTGTGCACGCTCATCGAGCGTCTCGACCCGGCACACGACGTGCTCGTCTACACGGGCGGCGACGGCCTCGAGTTCATGCGCCACAGACTGGCGATGCGGATGCCCCGGGTGCGCATCGAGTCGATCCCGGGAATCGTCTTCCAGTACGTCGGCGGCCGGCTCGACGTGATGCGATCGATCGCGGCCGGCCTCGACTACCAGGCCCGCCAGATCGGACCGCTCGTCGATCGCATGATCGCCGACCTCGAGGCCTTCGGTGCGGACATCGCCATCACCGACTTCGAACCGGCCCTGCCCCGCGCGGCCAGCCGCCTCGGGATTCCGCTCGTGAGCATCGATCATCAGCACTTCCTGCTCGCCTACGACCTCGACGCCCTGCCCTGGACACTCCAGTGGAATGCGTGGTTCATGAGCCATGCGGTGTGGATGTACGTGATGGACGCGGCGGACACCGTCGTGTCGGCGTTCTTCCGGCCACCGCTCCGCCGCGGCTGGGAGCACGTCGTCCAGGTCGGGCCGCTGCTGCGGGCCGAGATCGTCGCGGCCGCTCCACATGCGGGGGACTACGTCGTCAGCTACCTGCGACGACACACCCCCTTCTCGGCCATCGACGCGATCGCCGCCTGCGGCCTTCCCGTGCGGGTCTACGGTCTCGGCGAGCGGGAGCCGACCGGCTCGGTCTCGTTCCATGCCATCGACGACAGGCGGTTCGTGGATGATCTCGCCGGCTGCCGCGCCGTGATCGCCGCAGCGGGCAATCAGCTCATCGGCGAGGCGCTCCACCTGGGCAAGCCGCTGCTGGTGCTGCCGGAGCGGGCCCACGCGGAGCAGCTCATGAACGCCCATTTCCTCGCCGCGATGGGCTGCGGCACCTTCACGCTGCTCGAGGAGATCGATCGCGCCCGCGTGCAGGCGTTCGTCTCCGGACTGGAGCGATTCTCCCCGGCGATCGCGGGCGTGGCCGGCAGGATGGATGGCACGCCCGACGCGCTGCGGGTCGTGGAGCACCGGCTCGCGCATCCCGTGACGGCGGCGTGAGGCGAGCGAGACGGCGCCGATCGGCACCCGCGAGAGCCCGCGACGGCGGATCCGCCGGTCGGGCATCACGGTGCACGCAACGCCTTCACGAGCAGCGGCAGCATCGCCCTCAGAGCCCGCCCCCGGTGACTCACGATCGCCTTGTAGGAGGGGCCGATCTCCGCGAAGGTGCGGTGGCACTCCCGCACGAGAAACAGCGGGTCGTAGCCGAAGCCGCCCGTCCCCCGCCGCGCGCGGGTGATGAGGCCGTGGCAGGTGCCCGTCGCCTCAGCCACGACGTGTCCGGTCGGATCGGCGAGCACCGCGTGGCAGGCGTACCATGCGGACCGCTCCATCCCGCTCATGCCCGCGAGGCGATCGAGGAGCAGACGGTTGTTCCGCTCGTCGGCCGGGGTGCCGTCGCCCGGCGCCGGCGGCCCGGCGAACCGGGCTGAACGGACTCCCGGCTCCCCGTCGAGCGCGGGCACCACGAGGCCGCTGTCCTCGGCGAGGACCCAGTGACCGAGCGCCCGCGCCTGCATGACCGCCTTGAGGGCGGCATTCTCGGCGAACGTCGCCCCCGTCTCGTCGACCTCGACGGCACCGGCCATCTCGGAGAGCGATCGGCAGGTGAGCCCGTGCGGTGCGACGAGCGCCAAGAGTTCGCGCACCTTCCCGGCGTTGGTGGTGCCGAGGACGAGGATCGGGGCGCGGCCGGGCCGAGTCTCGGCAGGGTCGTGTGCCGCCGAACGCGCGTCACGGCCGTCGTCGCTCGCACCCTCGGTCACGTCTGGCATCCCGGTCGCGGTCACGAGGGGCGGTGGTTCAACGGCGGGTCGGCTGCCGCGGCACGTCGATCGGCTTTGGCTGGAGGTCGAGCATGACCCCGTCGAACGAACGGGGCACGATCTGCCCCGATGCGAGGGCCCCCTGGTCGGGGGCCAGAGCCGCCACGATCCTCGCGATCTCCGGATGCACCTGCGGTCGGCCATCGGCGCCCGGAACCGCGAGCCGATCGATGCTGCCCACGCACACGATGCTCTCGTCGCGGTCGTGGAACTCCCATGCCTGCCAGCCCTGCTTCCTGAGCGCGACCGTGAGCCGGTGGGCCCGATCCGCGGCTTCGACGAGCAGGCTCTCTCCCTGCACCCCGCGGAGCTTGGGATCCTTCCACCCGCTGCCCCGCAGCGCCTCGACGAAGCCGGCGACGTCCACGAAGCCGCTCCGCGACTCGGTCCCGGTGGCGTTCCCATCCCCCTGCTGGAACGTGCCTGCCCCCGAGAACGTCGCCACGCGCACCGTGTAGCGTCCCGGGCAGTCGAGGAGGCTGTACGTGACGTCCGCGTTCATCTCCGCGACGAAGGCATCGACCTGCTGGCGCTGAAAGTAGTCGTCGGGCAGCAGCGGATTCGGGATCAGCATGGCGGCATGGAGCGGTGGCCGATTCGCGGCTCCGCCATGGACGAGCCCGCTGTTGGCCTGCAGGAAGTCGGATACGAGACCGCCCTTCGGCCCCTTGCCTCCGAGCGACTCCGGCCTGAGCTGCTTGATGCGCTGCAGGGCCTTCTGCGCCCGTGGATCGTCGCACGAGGCGAAGTCGCCGACCAGGACGGCCACCTCGACCACCTGCCCTTCGTTGGCATACCGCATCTTCTTGGGTGATCCGTCCGGATTGAGGCCCACGCCCGGCAGCGGACCGGTGAAGTCGAACGCCTTCTCGTGCGTGTAGGCCTGCAGCGAGTGCCGTCCACGCAGTTCCTGCACGAGTGTCCGCGCCTCGTCTCGCGCCGTCGCGCCGCGGAACGTCGTGGCGAGCACGAGCCACGGCCCGTCCTTTTCCGCGAGGGGGAACATCGCCTTGGGGTCGATGCGTCCCGACGGGAACCAGGATGTCGGCAGCCACGACGACTGCGCCGACGCGGCGGCCGGCATGCCTGCCGCGAGCACCACGATCAGGCCTCGACGCAGGAGGGCCCCGGCCCAGGACGCGTGCGCAGCCGTGGCGTGACGACCGAACGGAGAACGAGAGCAGGACACGTCGAGCCTCCTGGGTGCCGCCGAAACCGTCCTGCTTCCGCTGCGCGGAGGGGATGGTTCGGCGGGCGTTCGGCACACGCTCCGGGACGTCAACGGCCGACGAGGAACCGTCTCGGTGCCGACCACCGCGGGCGGTGGGGCGGGACGGTAGCAGGGGCGGCCGACCGGTGCCAGACTGATCGCCGAGCGAGGTGTTCTGGGTCGGGCCGGCGGGATGAGGCATCCCCGGACGCACGGAACCGGCATGCGAGGTGGAATCGCCGAGATGGATGGACGACGTGTTTCCAGCCGCGTGACCACGTGGACGACGGGGGCATTCCTCGCGCTGTGGGCGGCGACCATGGTGGGCCCGCCGATCGCCCTCCTGCGATGGCGCGAGGCTCGCCTTGCAGAGCTGGATGCCCCGGCGATTCAGGCGGACTGGGATGCCTTTCGGGACGAGATGCGGCGTCAATCGGGGCGGGCCGGACCGGTGCAGCGCAAGGTGCCTCGCAGCCCGGAGCCGCCGGAACGCGTCTGGCTCCGCGACTACGTCGGACTCGCGATCGCGGCCTGGGGGGCGCTCACCGGCGTTCTCGGAGGGTTCCTCGGCCTCGCGATCCGGGGCATCCTCCGCGGCACACCCCGCTGACGCCGCCGGTCGCCCCGCGCCGTGACCTCCCACCGGGGCACGCTGCCGATCGGCCGTCAGCGACCGAGCATCAGCCGTGCCGAGACGGCCACGACGAAGAACAGGACGACCGTGATGGCGAGCACACCCAGCAGCGAGAACACGGTCGTGGCTTCTCCGGAACGGTGGGCGTCAGCCGCGGCCGACGCACGTGCCGGCAAGCGTACCCATGCCCCGCCGGGTCGAACAAGGCCGGCGTCAGCCGACGTTTTCGCGTCCCTTACGAGGAGGCGCTGCGGAACACGTCGTCCGACACCGTGAACCGCGCCGTTCGCCCCACGTCGTCGAGGGAGCGTCGCGACCCGGCGGTGTGCCAGGGCGTGACGTCCGCCAGCTCCGGCATCAGTTCGAGGATCTGCTCGACGAGCATCTCGGTGACGCGGGCGGCGGGCGTTCCCGCCGTCCGCTCGCGCAGGGCCGCCGCCGTCTTCATGAGCTTGACCATCCGCGACCTCGCGAGCACGGGGCCCGACAACTGTCCTTCGGATTCCACGAGGAGCTCGGCCACCGGCACTTCGAGCACCTCCTGCCAGCGAAGGAGATCCGACAGGCGGAGGTCGCAATCGGGCTCCTCCTGCCGCCGGACGACCGAGAGCGACACGCCGAGGCGACGCGCGACGTTCCGCAGCGTCACGCCCTGCTGCCGCCGCACGTCGGCGATCCGGTGCAGCACGGCCGATCGCAGCCGGGACGCGAGGTGCAGTGTGGCATCCGCCTCGGCTCGCGCCGCATCGGAATGCTCCACGTCCTCGATGGAACGGGACCCGACCCGGGAGTCGCGACCCCGGAACTCCTCGTGATGCTGCCGGTAGCAGTCGACGGTCGCCATGTCGTGACCTCCTGATCCGAACGGGCGGTGGGACGGACGCTGCGAAACCACTCGGGCACGGCTCCGGATCGCTGGCGGCGCACCGGGGGCGCGGGCCGTCGAACTGGAAACGCGAACAGGTGGGATGATGGATCGCGTGGCGGGCCGCCGATCCGAACGACGCTTGCCTCGTCGTTCCGGGTCACGTGCACCGCTATGCCGCGGCCTCAAACCCGCGGTGACCTCTCCTACGCACCTCCCCGGAGGAACGTTCGGATCGCGGCAAAAAAATCCCCGCCTGCGGACCGAACCGATGGCATGCGGACTACAATCCGCCGTCCGATCGGGCGCCGGCGGCGTCGATCGGGAGGCGAGCCGGTGCGGCACGATGATGAATTCCGGGCATCTCGCGAACGGGCCGGAGGGATATGGGGCGATCCGCGAGGGGGCGGCATGGGCCCGTCTTCCCGAGCGGACGGTGCTGACGGCGTCGGGGCGTGATGCCGTGCGTTTTCTCGACGGGTTCACGACGGCGGCCGTTTCCCGCCTGGCCTGCGGTGGCGGCACCGAGGGATTCCTCGCCGACGCGCGGGGGTGGGTCATCGCCCTCGTCGATCTCGTACGCGAGGCGGACGGCGTGCGTCTCGAGGCAGGTCCCGGACTGGGACACAGGCTGCTCACGCACCTGGAGCACTTCCACATCCGCGAGGATGTCTCGCTCGTCGATGTGTCGCCGGCACGAACGACGTTTGTCGTCGTGGGCCCCGAGACCCCCGCATGGCTCGAGCGCCATGTCGGCGTCGCGATGCCCGAGCACGTGCTCGATCACCACCCGGCGGTGGTCGCCGACGGGGCCGCAGCGATCGTGCGGACCGACTGGTACGGTATGCCCGGCGTACGGATTCAGGTCGCGAGCGACGTCGGGGAGCGGACGGCGGCATGGTTGGCGACGACCGGACTGCCCCTCGCCTCGACGGCGGCGATCGACACCGCCCGGATCGAGGCCGGCAATCCGGAGCCGCACGACATCCCCGACAAAACGCTTCCCCAGGAACTCGACCGCGACGCGCGGGCCATCTCCTTCACCAAGGGCTGCTACCTCGGGCAGGAGACCGTCGCCCGGATCGATGCCCTCGGCCACGCCAACAGGAGACTGGTGGCACTCGCCTGCCGTGACCCGCTGCCGGGAGCGGGCGTGATGCTCGAGGCCGAAAGCATCGGCACGGTCACGTCGGCCTGCCGCTCGCCGCGACTCGAGCACGGCCTGGCCCTGGCGATCATCCACGTGCGCGGCCTCGAGGCGGGCGCGAGGCTCACGGTCTCGGGAAGCGACGCGAGGGTCGTGCCATTTCCGGCACGGCTGGGCGGAGGGACGCAGGCATGACCGAATCCACGGGGAGCGCCCCGGGTGCACATGACCGGTCGGTCGACTCCACGGGCGAGGTGCTGCTCGACACACGCCGCTTCCGCGTCGTGCGGGTCCGGGAGTCCCTGGCCGACGGCGGCTGTCGGGACCGCGAGGTCATCCAGCACCCCGGCAGCGTGGTCATCGTGCCGCTGGTGACGCCCGCGGAGGTGTGCCTGGTCGAGGTGGTGCGGGTCGCCGTGGGGCGCACCCTGCTCGAGCTCCCGGCGGGCACGCTCGACCGCGAGGAGTCACTCGCCGACGCGGCCCTTCGTGAGCTCGCGGAGGAGACGGGGTATCGCGCGGGCCGCCTCGAATCCGTCGGCGGCTTCTGGATGTCGCCGGGCATCCTGCGCGAGCGGATGCACCTCTTCGTGGCCGGCGATCTCGTCGCGGGGCCGCAGGCCCTCGAACCGGGCGAGCAGATCCGCACCCGCCATGTCGCCTGGGACGACGCCGTCACCATGTGCCTCGATGGCACGATCGAGGACGCCAAGTCGGTGGCGGGAATCCTGATCACCGATGCGCGGCGTCGACGGCCGCCGTCGCCGTCACGCTGACGGCGCGTCGATCGAGGAGGAAGAACACGCCGCCGACGAGGCCGACGAGCACCTGGCTTGCCAACCAGAGCAGTCCGATCGCGACCGCGGGCTCGGGCGCCACGCCGTGCGGACCCAGCAGCGTCACGAGGGCGCTTTCGCGCAGCCCGATGCCGTTGATGCTCACCGGCAGCACGATCGCCAGCGACACGAGGGGCACGACCGTGAACCACACCGCCGCCGGCAGGAACACGCCGAGCGACTGGCCGAAGCAGGCGACCGCCATCGCGCCTCCCATCTGCACCACGAGGCTCCACGCGAGCGCCTGCGCCATCAGTCGTGGCCGCTGCTGGTAGGGAAGCAGCCGCGCGACGAAATCGCGGGCCGTTGAACCCTCGCGCAGGAGACCCAGGACCCGGTCGATCGATGCGACGCCGAGTCGGAAGGCGAGCATGGCACACCCGAGAAGCAGGGCGGCCACACCGAGCGTCGCGACGATCCCCAGATCCAGCCGCGTGACGAGCAGCGCCGTCACGGCGAGGACGCCGAGCGCGGAGACGCCCGTGAGCCTGTCGGCCAGCACCGAACAGGCGGCGAGAAGACGCCGGGGTGTGGTGTCACCGAGCCGGTACGCCTTCACGACGTCGCCCCCGATCGAGGAGGGAAGGCAGAGGCTGAAGAACGATCCTTCGAGAAACCGCCAGACGAACGCGCCGTACGAAAGCGGGAAGCCGAGCGGTCTGGCGAGCACGGCCCAGCGGATGCCTCCGACGACCTGCAGGCCCATGCCGACCGCGAGGCCGCACGCCCACCACGTCCAATCCGCGCGCGCGAGGAGATCCCGGAAGGTGCCCCATTCGATCCCACGCAGCGCGTAGACCATCAGGCCGGCGGTGGCCGTGATCCGGATCAGGAGGCCGGCCCACGGGGGGATCCGGCTGCGGCGGTGTGGTGGAGCGGCGCTCGCGGGTGCGTCCATGGGGCGAGGCGAGGGGCGGCAGGACTTCCGGCGAGCTGGCCGACGGGCGCGGAGGTCGGAAGGACCGTCGTCTCGCCCGCGGTACCCTACCGCACGGTGCCGTCCGCTCCCAGTACGATTTGAGGGGCCGGCCGCGAGCGGCCCGACGCGCGTCCGCGCATCGACGGCCCGCCTCATCCGATCCCCCGCTGGAACACCGCATGAACCACGAGCCCCGCCGTGCCTTCGTGACGGGCATCACCGGCCAGGACGGGTCGTACCTCGCGGAGCTGCTCATCGGGAAGGGCTACGAGGTGCACGGCCTGATGCGTCGCTCGAGCACGTTCGGCACGCGGAGGATCGATCACCTCTGCGGGGACGATGCTTCCGGCCGTCGGCCGCTGAGGCTGCACGACGGCGACATGTCCGATGCCAACTGCCTCGTGCGACTGATCCGCGAGATCCAGCCACACGAGGTCTACAACCTCGCCGCGCAGAGCCAGGTGCGGGTGAGTTTCGACCAGCCCACCTACACGGCGGACGTCACCGCGATCGGCGCGCTGAGGCTGCTCGAGGCGGTCCGCGACCTGCAGGACTCCGTGGGCACCCCGGTGCGGTACTACCAGGCATCGAGCTCCGAAATGTTCGGCGAGGTGGCCGAGACGCCGCAGCGTGAATCCACCCCCTTTCACCCGCGCTCGCCCTACGGAGTCGCGAAGGTCTACGCGCACTGGATCACGGTGAATTACCGCGAGAGCTACGGCCTGCACGCCTCCTGCGGCATCCTCTTCAACCATGAGAGCCCACGACGCGGCGAGA
>DNLZ01000381.1:0-173 GCA_003488325.1 Planctomycetaceae bacterium | reverse complement strand
TCCTCTTCAACCACGAGAGCCCACGACGCGGCGAGACCTTCGTGACGCGGAAGATCACCCGCGCCGCCACCCGGATCAAACTGGGACTGCAGGAGAAGGTCCTGCTCGGCAACCTCGAGGCGCGGCGCGACTGGGGCTTCGCGGGTGACTTCGTCGAGGCGATGTGGCTCATG
>DNLZ01000379.1 GCA_003488325.1 Planctomycetaceae bacterium | reverse complement strand
GGCGGGCACGACGACGCCGGTGGTCGCGTTTCGCAACGGCCTGCCGGCCGTGCTCGAGCGTCGGTTGGGCAGGGGCACCGTCGTGATCGCGACGACTCCGGTCTCGCAGGGGGCCGATGACCCCGACGCGTGGAACTCGCTCGCCACGGGCTTCGAGCCATGGCCCTTCGTGATCCTCGCGAACGAGATGCTGCTGCATGCGATCGACACCGCCGCCGAGCGCAACATCGTGGCGGGCACGCCGGCCGTGGTGCCGCTGGACCGACGCGACATCCCGACCGCCTTCGTGCGCACGCCCGGCGGCGACGACTTCCCTGCGGCGGTCGATCCGGTGCGCGGCACGGTGACGTTCACCGCCACGCGGGAGGCGGGCAATTATTTGGTGCAGGCGGGTGGCCGTGACCAGGGCGTCACCACCGGGTTCAGCGTCAACCTCGAGCCGTCCGCCACCGACTTCCGCCGCCTCGGGCCGGACGAACTCGCCGCCGTTCTCGGGCCGAAGGCACGGCTCGCGCGGTCGGAGGACGAGCTCGCGCGGGACGTCGAGCTCGACCGTATCGGCGCCGAGCTCTTTGGATGGGTGATCCTGCTGGCGGCCCTCGCGATGGCCGCCGACTGGATCGTGGCCAACAGGTTCCATGATCCGCGGGACGAGGACGAGACGCGTGCCGCGGCGGCGTTCAAGGCGGCCGATCGTCAGGACCGCCAGGCAGATGCGGACGAGGCATCTGCCGCGTCACGCCTCCCGCCGACACCTCCACCCGTGCCAGCCTCGCCATCACCACCCCCGGTGCCCCGGTCCAGTCCGCCCCCGTTGCCGGGGCTCGGCGCATGATCGCAGCCACGACCCTCGACGAGTTCTCGGTGCACTTCGATCCCGTGGGATCGTGGAGCCTCGTCGCGCTGGTCGCGCTCCTGCTCGCGGCCGTGCTCGTGGCGGTGCCTCCCGATCGCACGCGTGCCGGCGGCCGTCGCCTGACCGCGCTGGTGTCGCTGCGCCTGCTCGCGTTTCTGGCGCTGGTCCTCTGTCTCGTGCGACCGACGATCGTCTCGGTGCGCAAGTCACGGCAGGCGTCTGTGGTGATCGTGCTCGCCGACGCTTCGGAGAGCATGACGGTGCCCGACGGTCCGGACGGCCGGTCACGCTGGGACGAGATGCGATCGGCCCTGGCGGCGGCATCGCCGGCCGCGGAGGAACTGTCACGGTCCGGGGACTTCGAGATCGTCTCGTGGTTGTTCGACCGCGAGCTCCGTCCACTCGAGGCCGCCGGCACGAGACCGCTCGTGCCCGGCGACTGGCAGCGTGGCGAATCGCACGGCGAGACGGCGCTGGGCTCGGCCCTCGAGGACGCGGTGCGGGATGTGGCCGGCCGCACCGTGGCGGGCGTGTTCGTGCTTTCCGACGGAGCCCACCACGCCTACGCGCCGCGGGACGTGCCCCCCCAGGCGGCGGCCCGCAGGATTGGCGAGGCGGGCGTGCCGCTGTGGAGCGTGACGTTCGGGCGCCAACGCGGCGGCGGGCAGGGGCGTGACGCTTCCGTGACGAGCCTCGCCGTCGGGGAGACCGTCTACCTGAGGAACATGCTCGAGGTGGTGGGTCGCGTGCGGCTCGAGGGCCTGGCCGGCCGCGAGGCGCAGGTGACGCTCCTCGCGGAGGACGACGACGGCCGCATGGTGCAGGTCAACACGACCCGTGTGGCCTCGTCGGGAGAGGCGATCGACGAGCCGGTGCGTCTCGAGTGGACGCCGCAGTCGCTCGGCGAACGCAAGGTCACGCTGCGCGTCGAGCCGCAGGACGGCGAGGTGGTGCTCTCCAACAACGAACTCTCCACGTTCGTCCAGGTCGTGGACGGCGGTCTGCGGGTGCTCTACGTCGAGGGGGCACCGCGCGTCGAACAGCGGTTCCTGAGACGCGTGCTGGCGGCGAGTCCCGACATGCAGGTGGATTTTCAGTGGATCGACTCGACGCGAAGGGACCGCTGGCCTGTCGATATCGGCCGGACGCTCACCGCCGATTTCGACGTCTTCCTCGTGGGGGACCTCGACTCGACGGCGCTGCGGCCCGACGACCTCGACACCATCCTCGCGAAGGTGCGCGGCGGCGCGGGGATCGGCATGCTCGGCGGATTCCACGCCTTCGAGGCGGGCGGCTGGGGAAGCTCGCGGCTCGGCCCGCTGCTGCCCTTCGAGCCGGACCGCCTCGCGAGGCAGCCCTTCGATCAGCCGATCCGTGCAGGCCTGCATCTCGAGGGGCCGCTCAGGATGCTGCCCGATCCCCGCTTCGGGGGCGTCTCGATCCTGCGGCTCGGTCGGGACGGGGCCGATCCCCGGACCGCGTGGGAGTCGCTCCCGGCGCTGGACGGTGCCAACGACCTCGGCCGTCTCAAGCCGACCGCGAAGCCGCTGGCCGTCACCGCAGATGGTCGACCGCTCCTGGTCGCGCAGGAGTACGGTGCCGGACGCGTGCTCGCCTTCGCGGCCGACTCGACGTGGCGCTGGGTGATGCAGGGGGAGGCCGAGGCACACCGCCGGTTCTGGCGGCAGATGGTGCTGTGGCTCGCGCGGCAGGACGGCACCGAGAGCGACACGCTCTGGGTGCGGCCCGCACAGCGACGCATCGCGCCGGGCACGCCGTTGCCGTTCGACGCCGGGCTCGCCACCGCCGCCGACGAGGCTCCGCGCGACGTGTCGATCGAGGCCCACGTCGTGAGCCCGAGCGGTGCGCGTCGGCCCGTGCGGCTCGCCCGCAGCGGCGACGGATACGCCGGCGTCGTCGCGGACTGCGTGGAGGCGGGCGACTGGACGATCGTCGTGACCGCATCCCGTGCGAATGCGGCCGCGCAGGAGCGGTCCGCCCGCTTCACGGTCGCCCGACAGGACGTCGAATTGGCGAATCCGTGGTCGAATCCGCTGCTCATGCGGCAGATCGCCGAGTCGACTCCCGGCGGCGTGCGGACGCCCGAGGACCTGCCGGGTACGTTCCGCGACATCGCCACCAGGCCGGCGGAGTTCGAGGCGCTCGAGCAGTGGTCCGCCACGCCGTGGGACACGTGGCCGATGTTCCTCCTGCTCGCGGGCGCCCTCTGCACGGAGTGGTTCCTGCGAAAGCGATGGGGGCTCGTCTGATCACGCGAGACGCGGGAGGTCGCGCATGGACTGGGCGGTGGCCGGTGCGGTGGCGGTGCTCGGCGTCGGCGCCGCGCGGAACTCGTCGGCTTTTTCAGCGGCGACGTGCTCGTCCTCGCCGCGTGCGCCGCGGAAGCGCTCGCCCGTCGACCGATCGACCGGGACATCCGCGATCGCCTCCTCATGGCGATCAACGACTTCCATCCGTACACGCGATTCTTCGCCCTGCGCGCGATCGCCGCATCCACTCCAGCCACGGAGAGCGTCATCGGCCTCGTGCTGTCGGCCATCGACGAATCGTGGTGCATGTCGCCGATGCGCACGATGCTCGCCGACTTCGTCCGCGAGCGCCTCGCTGCGGGCGACGTGCCCACGCCCCAATCGCTGCGCGTGGAGCTCTCCGACGAGACCTGCCAGCGCCTCGCGAGCCTCGTCCGCCCGATTCCACACCCCCAGATCGACGCGTTCCTCGCGTCGCTCGCCGAGTTGCAGGCGAGCCGCGTCGACACCGGGTTCCTGCGGGCCATCGGCACCTTCGAGGGTCCGGTGGAGGGCGAGATCATCGTGGAGCATGCGGCGCTCGCGGCCAATCGGGGCCGTGTCATCGCCGCCCTGACGCGGGTGCCGCCCCGGCCCGTGCTGCTCGTCGGTGCCCCCGGCACGGGACGGTCGACGCTGGTGCGTGCCGTCTGGCGGGGATTGCGCGATCAGGGCTGGGGCGTCTGGCGCGCCGCGTCGATCGATCTGGTCGCGGGTCAGTCGTTCGTCGGCCAGATGGAGGAACGAATCAAGCGTCTCATCGAGGAGCTCGGCCGAGCGCGACGGACCGTATGGTGCGCCGCCTCCTTCCAGACCTTCCTGTTCGCCGGCAGGCATGCCGGGAATCCGACCGGAGTCGCCGATCTCGTCCTGCCGGCCGTGGTCGAGGGGCGGTTTCCCTTCATCGCGATCACGGAGCCCGCCGGGCTCGACCTCATCCTGCGCGCGAAGCCGATCGTGCTGACGGCGTTCGAGATCGTGCGGCTCGACCCGCTGCCGGAGGAGGAGAGTCTCGACCTCGCACGACGCTGGGACCGGCAGCGGCCGCGGCCGCCGCACCCGCTCTCCGAACCACTGCTGCGCGAGGCGTCCCACCTCGCGCAGCAGTATCTGCGTGAGTCGGCGGCCCCCGGGAATCTCGTCGATCTCCTCAGGAACCTCTCCAAGCCCGCGGCCGACGCGGGCCGCTCGGAGCTGACCACGGACGACCTGATCGCCTGCCTCGGGAGGATGACGAGGCTGCCGGAGGAGGTGCTCGACGACCGTCGGGAACTCGACCTCGACGCGCTGACACGGTTCTTCGCGGCGCGTGTCGTCGGCCAGCCGGAGGCGATCGAGACGCTCGTGGAGCGCGTCGCGATGATGAAGGCCGGCGTGACCGATCCGACCCGGCCGCTCGGCGTCTTCCTCTTCGCCGGCCCCACGGGCACGGGAAAGACGGAGATCGCCAAGACGCTCGCCGCGTGCCTCTTCGGGTCCGCGGACCGTCTCGTCCGCATCGACATGAGCGAGCTCCAGACGCCCGAATCGCTCGCCCGGGTCGTCGGGCACGACCGGCGGGACATGGTGGGGACATCGCTCATCGACCAGATCAGACGAAACCCGTTCTCGGTCGTGCTGCTCGACGAGTTCGAGAAGTCGCATCCGCAGGTCTGGGACCTGTTCCTGCAGGTCTTCGACGACGGACGGCTCACCGACCAGCAGGGTGTCACCGCTGATTTCCGCAACTGCATCATCATCCTCACGTCGAATCTCGGATCCGCACTGCCCAAGGGTCCGGGGCTCGGATTCGTCGGCAGCCCACCCCGCGTTCCGGAGACCGTCGAGCAGGCCGTCGCGACGGCCTTCCGTCCGGAACTGCTCAACCGCATCGACCGACTCGTCGTCTTCCGCCCCCTGTCTCGCGACGTGCTGCGGGAGATCCTTCACAAGGAGCTGCACGATGTGTTCCGGCGGCGGGGCCTGCGCAACCGCGAGTGGGTGGTGATCTGGGACGAGACCGCCATCGACTTCCTGCTCGATCGCGGCACCACGCCGCACCTCGGGGCACGGCCGCTCAAGCGAGCCATCGAGCGCCACGTCCTCGCGCCGCTCGCCCGCACGATCGTCGCCCACCAGTACCCGCGGGGCGACCAGTTCCTCTTCGTTCGCAGCGAAGGGGACCGCTTGCAGGTCGAGTTCGTCGATCCCGACGACGACGGTGCGGAGCAGGAAGCGGCCCCGGCCCCGGCGGGTGGGGAGCGCGGCCTCGAGAGCCTGGCCCTCGACCCGTGCGGGAGCGACGACGAGGTGCCGTGCCTCGAGCATCATCTCGGGAAGCTCGTCGCATGCATCGAGGATGAGGCGTGGCGCGACCGCAAGCGTGCCGCACTCGAACGTCAACGGGAGGTCGGGTTCTGGGACTCCCCCGGGCGGTTCGCCGTCTTCGGCGCGATCGAGCAGATGGATCGGATCGAGGCCGGTGTCGCGTCGGCGGTCAGGCTGTTCGACCAGCTGCGAGGCCGGACCGGTCCCGGTCGCACCCGCTTCACGCGCGAACACGTCGGGCGGCTGGCGCAGCGGCTGCTCGTGCTCGAGACGGCGATCACCGACGTCGTCGAATCGCGACCGCTCGACGCCTTCATCCTGGTCGAGGGTGTGGAGCACACCGAGGCGGAGCAGGGGGCGGCGGCGGGTTTCTTCGCGATGATCGTCGCCATGTACCGGGCGTGGGCCGACCGTCGCGGCCTGAAGGCCGAGACGATCCTCGACGAGCGGGGAGGCCGCGTTCCCCGCACGGTGCTGGCCGTGAGCGGCCTCGGGGCGCACACGCTGCTCGCGGCGGAATCGGGCGTGCACGTTCTCGAGGAACCGCTGCCGGAGACGAGGCATTTTTCCCGACTGCGGGTGGTGGTGCGCGTCGCGCCGCAGCCCGAGACCCCGCCGGTTGGCGGAGCGCCGGGTGCCGTCGCGCAGGCGCTCGCGGCGCTCGAGAGGCGGGGAGTGGTGACGGCGCAGATCGTCCGACGCTACCGGGAACGGCCCAGCCCGCTCGTGCGCGACACGGTCGGGGGTTGGCGGACCGGGCGAATCGACCGAGTCCTCGCCGGCGACTTCGACCTCTTCGCCGGCGCCGTGGAGCCCGACTCCACCGGTGACGTCGAGCCCGACGAGAGCGGGCCGGGCCGTCCGTGAGCGGTGGAAACGCTCGATTTCCCGCTTCTGCCGTCGGCGGCGCTCTGGTACCGTCCGCCCTCCCGTCCCGACCGGAGGCGTGCGACGTGCCCAGGCGCCGACCGATCCGTGAAAAACTCCTCCTCGGCGCCCTCCTCGTGGGCGTCATCGTCGGCGTCCTGTCGGCCAGCAGCTTCCTCGGCGTGTACTCCTACCGACGGCTCGTGCGGGCCCTGTCGGCCCGCGCCGCCGAACTGCCACGCGCCAGTGCGCTCGACGAGCAGGTGGGTCTCGCGCGGCTCGCCCACACGCGGGCCCTCGCCGGCGAGAGCGGCGCGCTCGCGGATTTTCTCGGCGGCCTCATGGCCACCGGACTCGCGCTCGATGCCTACTGCCAGGAGATCACCGCCGGGGAGCTCGAGGACGCTCCGCTCGGGGACCGCTCGCGCGAGCGACAGACGGCGCTGCGCATCGCCGCCCGCCTCGAGGCGATCGACGGCATCGTGCGGGCCACGCCCGTGCCGGGGGAGCCACCGTCGATCCGTCGCCGTGCGATGCTCCGCAACGTCGACCCCGAGCTGCGGTCGCTCGCGGAGCTCACGTCCGCGCTGCCGTCCTTCCTGCAGGACCGGCTGCACGACCTCGCGAGCGAGGTGCGCACGCGGTATCGCACGCTCATCATCGTCACGTGGGCCTCGGCGACCGCGGCGGCCGTGCTGCTGGCGACGATCGCCGGTCTCACGTACCGCTGGGTCTTCCGTCCGCTGCGTCAGCTCGGCCACGGTTCGCGGCGCGTCGCGGCGGGCGACTTCGGCTACCGGATCCACCTC
This sequence comes from Planctomycetaceae bacterium, assembly GCA_003488325.1. Classification (GTDB taxonomy): domain Bacteria; phylum Planctomycetota; class Planctomycetia; order Pirellulales; family UBA1268; genus QWPN01. The sequence continues at coordinate 2,019 of DNLZ01000379.1, read as the reverse complement.
GACACACGCGACGAGATGGCCGAACTGGCCGCCGCGCTCAACGAGATGACCGAGCGGTTCCAGGAGATCCGCGACGACCTCGACCGCCAGGTGCAGTCGCGCACGCGCGAGGTGATCCGCAGCGAGCAGCTGGCGAGCGTGGGGTTCCTCGCCGCGGGCGTCGCCCACGAGATCAACAACCCCCTGGCGTCGATCGCGATGTGCGCGGAGTCACTCGAGGGCCGGCTCGAGTCGCTCGCCGGGAACGAGGACGAGGCGCGGGTGGCCCGGCGCTACGTGGAGCTCATCCAGGCCGAAGCCTTCCGCTGCAAGGGCATCACGGAGAAGCTGCTCGACTTTTCGCGACTCGGCGAGGTGCGTCGTCAGGCCACGGCGCTGGTCGCCCTCGTGGGCGACGTCGCGGAGATGCTGCGGCACGTGGGCCGGTTCAAGGGGCGAGCGATCGAGATCGAGGAGGGGCAGGACGTGCTCGTGATGGCCAACCCGCAGGAGCTCAAGCAGGTGGTGCTCAACCTGCTCGTCAACGCGCTCGACTCGATCGAGGAGTCGGGGCACGTGCGGATCGCGGCAAGGAGGTCGCCGATGCCGGAATCATCGCACGGGGCCGGTGAGGCGGTGCTCACCGTCAGCGACGACGGCTGTGGCATGACCGAGGAGGTGCTCGAGCACCTCTTCGAGCCGTTCTTCACGCGACGCAAATCGGGGCAGGGCACCGGACTCGGCCTCTCGATCGTGCACCGGATCGTCACCGATCACGGAGGGCGGATCGAGGTGTCGAGCGGTGGGCCGGGGCTCGGCTCCACGTTCCGCGTCACGCTGCCGCTCGCCCAGGTCGGCGGCATGGCGGCTGGTGGCTGGGACCGTGCCGCACCCGGGCGGGCCGCGTGAGCCGCGCCGGACAGCCTGCCGAAGACGACGACTCACTCAGGACATGGAGACGGGACACGACATGGCACAACGGGCGACGACGCGGGCGATGCGGGTGCTCTTCGCGGACGACGAGGCATCGCTCCAGGAGCTGATGCGGATCGAGCTGCCCCGTCTGGGGCACGAGGCCACGGTCTGCCCGGACGGCCGCACCGCGCTCGCGGCGCTCGAACGCACCGCCTACGACTGCGTGATCGTCGATCTCGACATGCCCGGCGCCGGAGGGCTGGAGGTCGTGGCCCGCGTGCGGGAGACGTCGCCCGACACCGAGACGGTGATCGTGACGGGCAAGTCATCGGTGGAGAGCGCCGTGGCGGCGGTGCGGCAGGGCGTCTTCGACTACCTGACGAAGCCGTGCAAGCTCGCCGAGATTCAGGCGGTGCTCGAACGGGTCAGGAAAAAGCGGGAGCTCAGCGCCCGCCTGCGTGCCCTCGAGCGGAGGGTGCAGCGCGCGGAGGGCGCTCCGCAGCTCGTGGGTGATTCGATCGCGCTCGGGACGGTGCGTCGGCTCGTCGCCCGCGTGGCTGCGAGCGATGCGACGGTGCTCGTGCGCGGGGAGACGGGGACGGGCAAGGAGCTCGTCGCCCGCGCGATTCACGAGGGGAGCCGCCGCGCCGCGGGGCCCCTCGTCGCGGTGAACTGCGGCGCGTTGCCGGAGCACCTCGTCGAAAGCGAGCTGTTCGGTCATCGCCGCGGCGCCTTCACGGGCGCCGACGAGCATCGGGCCGGGCTCTTCGAGGTCGCCGACGGCGGCACACTGTTTCTGGACGAGATCGGCGAATTGCCGCGGTCGCTGCAGTCGCGGCTGCTGCGGGTGCTCGAGAGCGGCGAGATCCGTCGCGTCGGCGAAAACCACTCGATCACGGTGGACGTTCGCGTGGTGTGCGCGACCCACCGCGACGTCGATCGGATGGTGGCCGAGGGCGCGTTCCGCGAGGACCTGCTCTTCCGGATCAACACCTTCGAGGTGGCGGTGCCACCGCTGCGCGAGCGGCGCGACGACATCCCTGCGCTCGTGAGGCACTTCGTCCGTCGCGCTCGGCCGCAGGTCCCCTCGGAGGCCGACGTCGCCGAGCCGGCGGTGCTCGCCGC
>DNLZ01000380.1:5794-8054 GCA_003488325.1 Planctomycetaceae bacterium | reverse complement strand
GCCTTCCATGGCCTTTGTCCGCGTGGCCGACCGGTGGAAACGCCAAGGGTTTCCCCGGTCGGCACTCCTCGCATCCTGCTCGGGCAGACGTGTTCCACAGCCTGCCAACGGCCCGCGGAGCGGTTCACCGAAAAGCGTGTCCCAGCCGCCCCCGTCGGCCGGAGGCGACACGACTCGTCTGGTTTCCGAGACCGGCGCGGCTTCGACGGACGCGGCGGCGTAGAATCGGCTTTCACCGCCGGGCCTTGCGGCCCCTGGCCCAGGCGATGCCGGCGCCGTCCGGTGGGCGAACGGCCCGAAGGTTTCCCGTGGGGGCCCAGATGCAGAGGCACATGGCAGACGAGATATCCACGATCGAGCCCGCCACACCGGCCGCCGGGGCGGCACGCGGATGGTTCTCCTCGCCTCTCAGGCTTCTCTTCGCCACAGGGGCGGCCGTCGCCCTCGTGGGGCTCGGCGCCGTGCCGCTCCTGCTGTCCGACCCGGGGCGGCTGTCGAGACTCGTGGCGACGGCCGTGCCGGGGCTGAATGCCGACGTCACCATCGTCAAGGCACGGGTCGGGTGGCTGGGGCCGCTCATCCTGGAGGACGTGCGGGTCGTCCCCAGAAACGGTGCCGTCGAGCCGCTCCGAATCGCCCGCATCGAGGGGAGCCATGGCCTCCTCGCGATGCTGCTCTCGTGGGGCGACGTGGGGCGCATACGGCTCGTCGGCGTCGAGGGACATCTCGCGTTCGACGAGCAGCGGCGCTCGAACCTGGTCGATCTCTTCGTGCCGCGGGAGAGCGCCGTCGCCTCCCCCGCGGCCGGACCGCGGCGCTCCGCTGCGCGCGTGCGGCTGGAGGCGGACGATGCCGTGCTGCGGATCACGGGACCGTGGACGGCCGAACCCTGGGTCAGCGAACCGATCCGGCTCAGGGCACGGCTGGCTCACGATCATGACGCCACGACGAGCGCCTGGACGATCGAGCCGGTGGACGTGTTCACCGACGCGCGGATGGAGCCGGGTGTCGCGCAGGGTGTGCTGGCGTACGTCGCCCCGGTGCTCGCCGATGCGACGCGCACGGCAGGCCGTTTCTCGCTCCGCATCGACGGCGCGACGTTCCCGGTGGGCGACCCGGGGGGCGCGACGCTGGCCGGCAAGCTCGCCATGCACGAGGTGGTGCTCGGGCCGGGGCCGCTGGTGATGGGCGTGTTCGCGGCCCTGCCCGGAAGGCTACCCGCACCGCCCACGGTGCGCATCGCCGACGAGTCGCACGTCACCTTCCGCCTCGAGAACGAACGCGTGTGGCACGAAGGCCTCGAATTCGGCGTGCCGCTCGCAAAGCCGGGGCAGCGGCTCGACGTGGCATCGAGGGGCTGGGTGAGTCTGCGCGACGGGGCCATGGACCTCACGCTCAGCCTGCCGATTCCGGCCGACCTGCCACAGGATCGGCCGCTCATCGCGGCACTGGCCGGCAAGACGCTCTCGGTGGGCATCGCGGGAGAGCTGGGAAAGCCGCGGGTCAACTTCGACGGATCGATTCGGGCAACGGCCGGGGACTTCGTCGCCGATCTGCTGGACCGGCTGCGGGCCGATGCAGCGGGTGGATCCGGGGCTCGCGCTCCGGGTGCGCCTCGCCCGTTCCCGGCCCCTCGCCCGCCGACCGGTTCGCAGAACAGTCCCGAGGCGGAATCCTCCTCTGGTCGAGAGGTCGCGATCCCGGGCGCGGCGGCACCCACGGCTCAGCCAATGCCGAACGGACCCCAGGCGGGAGACGTGATCGACCTGGTCGGTGGGGTGCTCGACGAGGTTGCCCGTCGCCGCGCGGAACGTCGCGCGGCCGCGGCAGATGGTGAGGGGGCGACCGAATCTTCCCGCACGGGAGGACTCCTCCGGGGCAGGCTCAGGAGACTGGTCCCGGTCCCGACACCACCCGCGGCGACACCCGAGCCTCCCGCCGAGTGATCGCGAGACTCCCCCCATGAACGGCGAAGCCGGCTGCTGCATGGTCCAGCGGACGGGACGGCGGGCCATGAAAAAAGCCGGGCCTCCCGAAGGAGACCCGGCTCGTTTCGTAGCATCGATGCCTGACCGGACCCGTGGGTCAATCAGGTGGCCTTCGGAGCGGCCGGAGCCTCGGGGGCAGCCGGGGCCGCAGGAGCGGCCGGGGCGGCCGGAGCAGCCTCGGTCGGCACAGCCTGCTCGACCGCACCCTCCGAGATGACGCTCTCACCACCGCAGGCACCACCGGCGCAGCCGCCTTCCATCACGACCTCACC
>DNLZ01000380.1:0-5363 GCA_003488325.1 Planctomycetaceae bacterium | reverse complement strand
GCACCGTGGCAGCCACGGCGATGACGAGCAAACAGGCCGCCGTGGCAACGCTCACGCTCGCCGTGGCAGCGGTGCAGACGGGCGAGAAGACCGCCATGGCCACGACCGTGGCAGCCGTGACCGGCCACCGCACCCGAATCACCGCCGACGAGCGCGATGCCGACGAGCGCGAAGAACATCGCGAACGCAAAGCCGAGGAAACGCTTCATTACTGACCTCCGGTTGAAAACACGAGACGCGACGTGCGCCCGACGGCCGTCACGAGTGGAAACCCGATCCGGGACGGCCACCGGACCGCAGCAGAAAACGGATAGCGATGGGATGCCCCACCCTGGCTCCAGCCGAGCCGCTTCCAATCCCGTCAGCACGCATGGCGGACGGGACCTTGTACGGATCAAAAAGAGTTTGCGGGTGGGGCAAACCAGGCTGCTAGGCTAGCAGCGGGATGCCCACTGTCAAGAAAAGTGGGCAATCTGGCAAAGATATGCCGCCCAAGAGATCCGTTTTTCTTCGCTGCGAGAGCGTTGGTTGACTCAAACCGGGCGTTCCCGGTCATGGCGATCCAGGCCCGTTCCACGAGCCTTCAGCGTGGTTTCGGCTGCGGCTGGGACGGCTGGCCCTGGGCGGTCCGCGGCTGAAGAGGTGCCCCGGCCGCCTTCGCGGCCCGCTTTTGCAGTTCGGTCGCGACCAACTGCTGCTTGGCCAGCATGTCCTCGGGATCCTCGAAGTCGAGCAGGAGCGGCGGGAGGTCATCGAAGACCTTCATCGCCATGCCCACGATCCGCCACCCCTCCGGATCGAGCCGAGTGACCCAGATCACGTTGTCGGTCGACTTGAACCCGTCGGCATCGACGTCGGTCCAAATGGTGGCGACGTGCACGACGTCCCCCGCCTCACCGACCACTTCACATGCCCGGACCGAGTACGTGGCGTTGTCGTTGACCGGCGGTGCGACGGAGATACCCAGTTCCTTGGTTTTGGCCCGAGCCACCTGCGTGAGGAGACCTCGTGCGGTCGCGTCGTCGCCCCGCTTGATCGCATCGAGGAAGGCCACGACCGTCGCCTGGGCAGGTCCCGTCACGGCAGGGTCGCCCGCCGCCTCGACCCGACCGGCGAACACCGCGCCGCAGCCGACGAGCACCATCCCCAGGACAATTCGTGATCGACCACGGCGGCTCGTCACCCTGGCCGCGCCGCTGGCCACCGCCTCGCTCACGTTTCGCAGTATCATGACGGTGTGTGCTCCTTCGACGGGAATGCCCGCGCCGCCAGACACCGGCGCCGGCAGGACTCGTTGAGGGGCGGAGGGTGACGAGGCAGCGTTCACGGGTCAAGATGGAATCGTCCGTCGTTTTCGCCTGAAATCGGACCCCACGAAAGGGACAGCAGCGATCATGGACCGCCGTGCGAAAGGCTCGGACGAGCCTCGTCCACCACACTCCCCGCGGGCGGTTGTGTGCCCTCGACACCGCTTCCCCGTCGTCCAAGGCTTCCCTGTCGTCATCTGCGTGGTGATGGCTGCAGCCGCGATGGTCGTGGCCGAGGCTCAGACCCTGCGCCGCACGGCCACCCAGGTCCGTCGCGCGGCCCCGCCGACGGGGCCGTGGGACCGGTCCGTCGAAGGCACGTTTTTCCCCGACGCCTTTACGACGCTCGTCGGGCCGCGGCCCGACTTCACCGCCCGCCCGAGTAGCGGCGGCTCCACGGGGGGATCCTCCGGTGGCTCGGATGGCCAGGCGGCGCCACAGGGGGGCGGGTTTCGCTGGTCGGGGCTGGTCTCGGAGGACACGCTCACCGACGAGATCAAGAACATGAAGGACGTGGTGGTGGAGGCATGCGCCACGCCATCGGCCTTCAAGGGTGGCGGCTATGACAAGGCTCGGAAGGGATTCAGCGCGATCGCGCTCGCCTTCGCGGTCGTCGCCGATTACGACGGTGACGTCCGCTGGAAGAAGGATGCCGTGACGGCACGCGACCTGTTCGCGCGGGCGGGCTTCAACTGCAAGGTCGGCACCGACCAGTCGTTCGCGGAGGCCAAGGCCCGCATCGACGATCTCAATCGCATGCTGCAGGGCAGTTCGCCCGAGAGCCGGCCGGAACGCGACGAGGAGTTCGCGTGGAGCCAGGTGGCGGGCCGTCCGGCGCTCATGAGTCGCCTCGAGGAGGCGCAGGCCGCGCTGCGTCCGGCCGCGGCGTCCGCGGCCGACTTCAAGCGCAACGTGGAGGCCGCGCTCCATGCCGCCGAGGTCGTGGCCGTGATCGGCGAGATCATCCAGCGGCGCGACTACGAGTACCACGACGACCAGACCTATGTCGGCTACTCGTCGGAGATGCGCGATGCGGCTGCCGCCCTGCGGCAGGCGTGCAACGACGGCAACTACGAGGCGGCGCGGGAGGCGGCCGGCCGCATCGAGAAGTCGTGCAACGCCTGCCACGGCGACTACCGCGGCTGATCCGGGCGCGGCCCAGGATCGCCGCGAGGCACCCGTCGATCACCGCTTGGTCAGGTGCGCGAGCGGCTCCAGCGGCACGAGTTCCGCCAGTCCGGCCTCCACCATCTCGCGGCCGGACACGTAGCGGTGGGCGCGGATCCACGCGTTGATGCGGTCCGCCTCGCGACCGAACAGGTCGCAGAGGAAGACGTCCATGTCCCGCTCGAGGTCGCCGAAGTGCCGGGACCACTCCGCCGCCTCGCGCAGCCCGATGTGCTCCTCGCTCTGCCACTTCATCGGATGGAAGAGGAACACGCTGTAGGCGGTCACCAGGCGACGTGCGCACGCCGCGAAGGGCCAGAGCGCGGCCGACGAGCATTCTCCGGTCACCACGGCGGTCGCGTTGATGCCCCGCAGCCGCAGGAGGGCGGTGAGCGACATCGCGCAGTACGGACTGCCTCCGGGCGAGTCGAAGTAGATCGTGCAGGTGCCGCCGGGTTCGACGCCGAGCAGGCGGTCGGTCAGGTCGGCCTCGTGGTCGGTCAGGTCGCCGACGATCGCGATCTCGAGGGGTCCTTCTTCGCGATCGTCGTCGCCGGACGGTCCGGCGCCACGGCGGCTGCGGGACGGAGGATCGTCGCGTCGGGCCATCGGTACCTCGGGAAGCGCTGCGGAACAAACGCCCGGACCGGTGCCGGGTCCGTCGTGAAGCGAAGAGCGTGAGAGCCTAAGATGGGTGTGGCGTCGCGACAAGCCGCGGAACGGTCTTTCCGCCCGTTCGACGCCACGTCCGCGACACGCACGAGGAGGATCGCCGGCATGGGAATCGAGGCCCGCTGTCCGAACGGGCACGATGTTCGCGTGAAGGATCGCTTCGCCGGCAAGAAGGCGTACTGCCCCGAGTGCGGCGCGACGTTTCGCGTGCCGCTGCCGAAAGACCGGTCGTCCGATACGCGCGCGGCCGAGCCGTCGGAACTGCCCGTCGCGACGATCGTGTCGCTCGATGGCGACTACGCGGCCAGCCTGCCACGGGCCACGGCGCTCGGCGCGATGACGGCCGCCGACCCCGTCGTGTCGACGGAGGCGCCGGCGGCGGCCCGTCGCGAACCTCGCGCGAGCGTCACCCCGGCCGTCATGCCGGAATCGCCGCCCGAGGAGATCCCCGTGGAGCGGCGGTTCCACCCCGTCATCGCCGAAGCCATCGATGTCGAATGGAACGTGGCGCTTCCCGGCGGCGATCCGTCGGAGCCCCTGTCGGCCGACATGCTCCAGGAATGGCTCGATGCCGGCGGAGCCACCGGCAGCGAACTGGTCTGGCGTCAGGACTGGCCCGACTGGGTCCCGATCCGCCTCGTGTTTCCCGAGCACGTGCCACCGTCGGCGGGCTGAACCGTGCCGCCGGCCTTCCCGGTGATCTGATACATTTCGCGAGGCCCAACGGCCCGAGGACCATTTTCCCGGATCATTTTCCCGGATCGGAGACCCCGTCGATGAACGCCCTCGTCGTGTCCCCGCGGCATCGGATGCTCGCATGCGGTCTCGCCGCCTCACGGCCGCTCGGCCGACGGATCGTGCGGGCAGTCGCTGGCGCGGTGATCGCGCTCAGCGCGTGCCTGCTCGTCGCCCCCCGCGACGCGCGGGCCCAGGCGGCCGCACCTGCGGCCGGCGCCTTCACGATCGCCGATGGCGGCCTGTCGCTCGAGGCGCCGCAGGCGTGGAAGCAGGTGCCGCCCAAGTCACGGATCGTGGATGCGGAATTCCAGATTCCCGGCGCCGGACCGGATGACGCCGGCCGGATGACGGTGATGGGCGCCGGCGGCACGGTCGAGATGAACATCGATCGCTGGTACGGACAGTTCACGCAACCGGACGGCAGCGCGACGAAGGACCACGCGACCACGAAGGCGCTGAAGATCGCCGGCTGCCAGGTGACGATCGTGGACGTCGCCGGCACCTACAAGGACATGCCGGGAGGCCCATTCGCGGGCGGACAGACCATCCAGCGGCCCGGATACCGCATGCTCGCCGCCATCGTCGAATCGAAGGGGGGGAACTACTTCCTGAAGTTCTATGGACCGGCGGCGACCGTCGCGGCCCACGCCGACGGCTTCATGAAGATGCTGGAGGGCATGGTCGCCAAGGGCAACTGACGCCCGACGCACCGATCGATGAAGGTCCACGCATTCCTCGAGCACCACGGCATCGCGGGCAACCCGTTCGCCGAGGAGGATGCGCAGAACGACACGGTCTTCAAGCGCACGTGCCTCGAGACGACGTTCCACCCCGCGTGGGACAAGATCTACGGCGATCCGGCCGATCCGAGCACGGCGATCGTCTTCGGCGAGAAGGGGGCGGGGAAGACGGCGCTCAAGCTGCAGATGGTCAGGCAGTTCGAGCGGCATGCGTCCGAGCACCCCGATGCCGCCACGTTCGTCGTGCTCTACGACGATTTCAACCCGTTTCTCGACCGCTTCGTCAGCCGTCTCGGAGCGCACCGCCCCGTCGACCGGGTGCTCGCCCGCTGGAAGCTCTGGGACCACATCGACGCCATCCTGTCGCTCGCGGTGACCCAGCTCGTCACCAGACTCCTCGAGGGCAAGGGGGCCCGGCCCCCGCTCACCCAGCCGCAGGCGCGCGATCTGGCCCTCCTCGCCGCCTGCTACGACCAGTCGACCGCGGAGTCGTTCCCGTCACGGTGGCGGCGGCTGCGAGGCCGCATCGGCCATCATGGGTGGGTGGCGCTGCTCGCTCCCGCGCTCGCGATCGGTGCCACGCTCGCGTTCGCCGGCGCGCTCGCCTGGGGCGCGATGAGCGGCTCGCTCGGCTGGACGAGGCAGTGGTGGCCGTGGCTGCTCCTCGCCGCCGCGTGGCTGCCCGCCGCGCTGCGTCGGGGCCGCGCGACCCGGCGGGCCTGGCGGGTCGTCCGCGGCC
>DNLZ01000297.1:637-3709 GCA_003488325.1 Planctomycetaceae bacterium | reverse complement strand
GCGATCGCGCCGGCGCGATCGCCGCGTACACGAGGCTCGTCCGCGACCACGCCTCCTCGCCCCTCGCCGCGGGTGCGCGGCTCACGGCGGGACGGCTGATGATGGAGGATGGGCAGGTCGATGCGGCCCGCGGACTGCTCGACGCCGCGCTGGCTGCCGGTGGCATCGAAGCGGTCGTCTCGGCGCACCTGCTCGCGCGGCTCGCGCTCGACGCCGACGAGCCCGAGCGGGCGCTCGAGGCCGTCGCCGCAGGACGTGCGTGCGCCGACGCCCTCGCCGACCGCTCCGCGCTCGATGCCGACGATCTCGTCCGACTCGACTTCGACCGTGGCGATGCCCTGCGCCGCATCCCCGCACGACGGGACGAGGCGGTCACCGCCTTCGACGCGATCTCCGGAACGCATCCCGACTCCTCGCTCGCAGCCAGGGCGACGGTGCTCGGTGCCGCGACGCTCCTCGACCTGGGACGGGCCGACGCGGCGCTCGAGCGTGTCGAGGCGCTGCTCGGCCGGGCCGCGACACGCGACGACGTGGTCGCCGCCGTCCGTGACGCACGGCTCGTCAAGGCCGAGGCGCTCGCCGACCTTGGCCGAGCGAGCGATGCCATCACCGTCCTCGAGCAGTTCGTGGCCGAACTGCCGGACGACCCACGGGCCGCGACGGCGTGGTTCCTGCTGGGTGAGTTGCGGCAGGAGCGCCCCGACCCCGCGGGGGCGCTCGACGCCTTCATGCGGTGCCAGAACGCGAATCCGACGGGACCTCGTGCCGCGTCGGCCCTGCTCGCCGCAGGCTGGTGTCAGTCGCAGCTCGACCGGCTGCCGGATGCCATCGCCACGTGGACGACCCTGATCGAGGCGCATCCCGAAGCCGTGGCGGCACGCGCCGCGCGTCTCGCCCGTGCCGACGCGCACCTCCGTCGCGGTGACGCGAAGGCTGCCCTCGCCGACGTCCGGACGCTTCTCGCAGCCGCATCCGTCGACGACGCGCGACTCGATCCGACGGCCCTCGGCGAGGCACGACTGCTCGAGGCGATCTGCCTCGCGGCGACGGGCGACGATCGGGCGGCTGCGACCACGCTCGAGACGCTCCTGCACGACGCCCCCGATGCCCCGCTGGCCGGTCGCGCGCTGCACGAACTCGGCCTCGCGCATGAACGGCTGGGAGATCGCGCGGCGGCCGCGCGGGCCTACGCGACGCTCGTCGAACGCTTTCCGCAGAGTCCCCTGGCCGCCTCCGGCTGGCTCGCCGCGGGCGAAATCCTCTGGGACGATGGTGACTACGCGGCGGCTCGGGAACGCTATCTCGCCGCGCTCGAGGCCACGGACGATCCCCGGGGCGCGATCGCCGAGCGGTCCCTGCACAAGCTGGGCTGGACCCACCTCGTGCGCGGCGATCATGCCGCCGCCGTCGACGCGTTCGGGCGGCAGCTTGCGGCGTGCCCCGAGGGCGCCCTCGCCACGGACGGACACGCGCTCCTCGGACAGGAACTCCTGGCGCTCGGCCGCGTCGACGAGGCGCGGCGGGCGCTCGCCACCGCGCTCCTCGAGCCGGAGTCCTGCTCGTCGCCCGAGCTTCGCGCCGCGACCTACGTGCGAGCCGCCGAGGCGGCGGCGACCGCCGGAGCGTGGGAGGAGAGCCTCGACATCGCGCGTCGCTTCCTGGCCGCCGAACCAGGCTCCCCCCAGGCGCCGCAGGCGCGGTACGCGGCCGCGTGGGCGCTCCAGAACCTCGGCCGCCTCGACGAGGCGCGCACCCGATTTGCCGAGATCGCCGCGGGGCCGCCGACCGACCTCGCCGCCCGGGCACGGCTGATGGAAGGAGAGGTGCTCTTCGCGCAGGGCGACCACCGCGAGGCGGTCAAGGCGTTCTTCAAGGTGGCCTATGGATTCGGCGGCGAGCAGGCGCCGGCTCCGTTCCACCCGTGGCAGGCGCAGGCGACCTTCGAGGCCGCCCGTTGCCTCGAGGTGCTCACGAAGCCCGATCAGGCCCGCGCCCTCTACGCCGAACTCGTCACCCGCTACCCCGATGCCGAGCAGGTGCCGGCCGCGCGACAGCGGCTCGCAGCCCTCGATGCCCCAGGAGCCCGACCGTGAACACCCTCGCGCGCGTCCAGACCCTCTGGGAACTCTTCGTCGCGGGCGGGCTCCTCATGTGGCCGATCGTGGCGATGTCGCTCGTCGTCGTGACCTTCGGCATCGAGCGCTCGATCGCCCTGCGGCGGGGCCGCTTCGTCCCACGCGGCCTGCGCGAGGGCATCGCGCAACTCGGGGCGAGTGGAGGGCTCGACGCCACCCGGCTCACGCGGCTCTGCAGCGACCACCCCTCGGTGGCCGCCGAGGTGCTGCGCGCGATGCTCGCCCGGGCCGGCCGACCGCTGCCGGAGATCGAGCGGGCCGCGGAAGTGGCCAAGGAGCGCGAGGCGTCGCGGCTCTATGCGAACGTGCGCCCGATCGCCCTGGCGGTGACCGTGACGCCGCTGCTCGGCCTGCTGGGCACGGTGCAGGGCATGATCATCGCCTTCTACACGACGGCGACGCTCGACACGTCGGCAAACCGCACGGCCGAACTCGCCCGTGGCATCTACGTGGCGCTCATCACCACGTTCGCCGGATTGTGCGTCGCGATCCCCGCCGCAGTGATCGCACACTGGCTGGAGGGACGCATCCAGCGGGGCTTCCGCGCCGTGGACGACGTGGTCGATGCGGTGCTCATCGCCGCGGGACGTGCCGACGCGCGGGCCCGTGCGACACCGGAACGACGGTCCTCCGACACCGCCCGGGACTCGAAGCCATGAGCGTGCGGATCGACAAGGGTCGTCTGGGTGTCGGGCTCGACATGACCCCCATGATCGACATCGTCTTCCTCCTCATGATCTTCTTCCTCGTCGCAACCCGCCTCGACGAGGACGCCCGGTCGCTCGACGTCGTGCTGCCCCAGGCGGCGGCGGCGCGGCCTCTCACGAGCCGGCCGAGCGAACTCGTCATCACGATCGACCGCGACGGCGCCTGTTTCGTCGGCAGCCGCCCCGCGACGCTGGAGGAGGTGCGGCTCCTGCTGCGGCAGGCGGCGGCC
>DNLZ01000297.1:0-299 GCA_003488325.1 Planctomycetaceae bacterium | reverse complement strand
TGGTGCGGGCCGACGAGGAGACGCGGCATCGCCATGTCGTGGCCGTGATGGACGCCTGCGTGCAGGCGGGGATCGTGGACTACCAGGTACAGGCCCTCACCGACGATCCCGCCGCCGCGGGTGATGGCACGCCGGCTCCGACCGACCCGGGGGGAGCCACGCGGTGAAACCGACCGAGGCCGTCCGCAGCGCGGCGACGCGACCCCTCGAGGCCGCGTGGCGGTCCCGCGCACGCATCGGAGCGGCGGCGGCGGCGAGCGTGCTGCTCCACCTGGCGCTCGCGCGCGGGCTCGCGCTGA
>DNLZ01000299.1:1808-12240 GCA_003488325.1 Planctomycetaceae bacterium | reverse complement strand
CGCACACCCGGCGGCGTGCGCCACAATGGGGGCCGGTTCTCGCCGCTGACAGGGGAGTTGCGATGGATGCGTATCCAGGGAACGTGATGACTCGACGCGCCGCGTCTGCGGCGCGCTGGGGCGCGCTGCTCGGCGTTGCCTGTTTGCCCGCAAGCGCACGCGCAGCCGATCTCGTGCTCGCGTCGGAGGGTCGCTGCGGTTACCAGATCGTCGTGCCGGACCGACCGCCGACCGCCGAGATCGGCGACTGCATCCGTCAGGCCGCACGGCTGCTCGAGACCGCCTTTCGCGCGAGCGGCTTCACGGTGCCGGTCGTGCCGGAGGCGGAACGCGATCCCGGCAGGCCCGCGATCTGCCTCGGCGATACCGCCGCCGCCCGGGCCGCCGGAGTGGACACGAGGGCGCTCGTCGGCTGGCAGACCGTCGTCCTGGTGACAGGCCATGACGTGATCGTCGCCGGCCATGACGCCCCGGCGCGCGGCGAGACCGACAACCCGCGGCGACCGAATTGGGACCGCGTCGGTACCGTCAAGGCCGCGGCCGACTTCGCCCGCGAGCATCTCGGGGTCCGGTTCCTCTATCCCGACATCGCCCCCTATCGCCCCGTGAGCGCGGCGGCAGCCGTCGACCTGCTCGCGTCCCCGGCGATCGAGTTCCTTCCGCGCACCACGATCTCGGTTCCCGCCGAGCTCGACGTGCGCCGCACCCCCGTCCTCCGGCTCAACACGTCGCACCCGGCGGGCGGCGGCTTCTACGACCTGGCACTCAACCGGTTTCCACGGGTGGACGAGGCCTTCGGGAGCCACACGTGGGAACGCGCCGTGCCTCCCGAGCGTTTCTTCGCCGAGCATCCGGAATACTTCGCCCTCGTGGGCGGCACCCGGCTCGACCCGCGCGGCGGCAACGCCCAGTACTGCCTGTCGAATCCCGAGGTGCAGCGACTCATCGAGCGGGACCTCGCCGGATGGTTCGAACGCGGCTACGAGTCGGTGGACCTCGGACAGCCCGACGGGTTTCGCGCCTGCGAGTGCCAGCCGTGCCGCGACCTCTACGGCACGGGTGACGACTGGGGGGAGAAGATCTGGATCTTCAACCGCGACGTCGCCGAGCGGCTCGCGCGGTCGCACCCCGGGCGTCAGGTCACGATGATGTCGTACATCCTCACCGCCGCGCCGCCCCGGTCGTTCCGGGCATTTCCCGAGAACACGAGCGTGATGCTGACCGGAACGAACGAGGACGACATCGCTCCCTGGCGCGACTACACGGTGCCGCGAGGATTCGCGGGCTACGTCTACAACTGGTGCCCCAACCTGGGCTCCCGGTACACGCCGATGCGCACGCCGGCCCACGTCGAGGCCCAGGTCCGGCGGCTGGCGGCCAATCGCATCCAGGCCATCCAGCGCGACGGCCCCGGCCAGCTCTTCGGGCTCGAGGGGCCGGTGTACTACGTGATGGGACGGATGTTCGACGACCCCGAGCACCTTCGCGCGCAGGACCTGCTGGCTGAGTTCATCGACGCCGCCTTCGGCACGGCCGCCCCGGCGATGCGGTCGTTTTACGAGCGTCTGAACCACGCGATCATGCTCTATTCCGATCACCTCGGAACGAGGTCGGACCTCTGGACCTATCGCCCGCTCGACGGCCGGCCGCGCAAGACCGTCACCGACCCGTTCCAGTTGATCGCGTTCCTCTACCCGCCGGGGGTCCTCGCGGCGCTCGACGACGACCTCACGCATGCGGAGCGGCTCGCCACGGGCGGAAAGCCGCGCACCCGGCTGGCCCTCGTGCGCAGGGAGTTCGACTACCTACGGCACCTCGCCCGCGTCGTGCACCTCCATCACGCCTACCAGGTCGAGCCCGACGCGGCCTCGCGCGACCGCCTCCTCGACGCGATCGATTCCCGGAACGCCTTCATTGCGTCGCTCTACGACGCGCGGGGGCAGGCCGTCGCGGGCGACGGGTGGGCACACGTGCTCTTTCCATTCGCGGGCCACGACGCCAACCACCTGCGGCTGGCCCACGACGGCTATCAGGAACCGTATGCCGAGACATGCCTGAATTGGGACACCGCGGCCATGCGGACGCTGCCGCCCCCGGGCCGGCAGCGGGTGACGGCGCTCGCGACGGCCGGGCCTGTCACGCTCGACTCGCCGCAGTGGCGGGAGGCCGAGCCACGCACCCTCACCATCCTGCCACCGTTCCACGGCCGGCCGCTGCCCACGACGCTCCAGATCATGCACGACCCGTCACATGTGCACGTGCGACTGGAATGCGGGCTCGAGCCCGACGGAGCGGCGGAGTTCCCCGCCGTCGGCGGCGACCGCGACCTGCGTGGCCACGAGTCGATCGACATCCGCCTCGCGCCCCCCGGACGTCGCGACGTGTCCTACCGGTTTCAGGCGGGCCCGCATCCCGAGTCGCGTTCCGAGGCCGTGCGCGGACTCGTCACCGAAGCCATGGACCCGCGTCACGGCCGGGACGACGCCGGCTGGAACGGCGACTGGCAGTGCACGACCCGGGTGGAGCGGGAGCCGCGGCGCTGGCTCGTGCTCGTATCCATTCCACTCCGCACGCTCGAGGTCGATCCACCCGTGGCGGGCACGGTCTGGCGGGCCAACGTCGGCCGCTCCCACGCGCTTCCGCGTGGACGGATCGACCGCTCCATCTGGTCGTCCACGCCGCGGAGCACCGCGATCGACGACCCGACCGTGTGGGGCGAGATCGCCTTCTGACCCGGACGTGGCTTTCTTCAGCGGGCGCGGCGTCGCTCGAAGCGGATCTGGCAGCCCACCGGCGCGGTCTCGGCAACCTCGACGGCCCGTCCGGCGAGCACCGCGGCCACGGCATCGTCGACGTAGCGTCGCTTCACCGCAGTGGCCGTGGTGGAGTCGTCCATCGCCCCCATGTAGACGATCCGGCGATCGCGGTCGAGCACGAAGAACTCGGGAGTCCGCACCGCGCCGAACGCCCGGGCCACCGCCTGGGACTCGTCGAAGAGGTACGGAAAGCGGAACTGCTTCGCCTCCGCACGGGCCTTCATCGCGGGCAGGGCGTCCTCCGGAATGCGATTGCTGTTGATCGCCAGCACCGCCACGCGACTGTCGGCACCCGCGTGACGCTCGGCCAGCGCGTTGATCCGCTCCTCGTAATCCACGGCGTAGGGGCAGCTCGAGCAGGTGAACACGACGACGACGGCGTCGCGGTCGGCGACGTCTGCCCACGAGTGAGGCCGATCGTCCGTTCCCGGCAGATCCTTCCAGGGCTCGACGACGTCCCCGATGCTGCGATCGGGGTTGTACGTCCCGGCCTGTGCCGTGGCCGCGGCCAGAACGCATGCCCACAGCATGATCGAGGTCGACAGGGGCATCGCTCGCGTTCCCATCCTCGCGTCACCTCCCGTGCCAGGACGTGCGTGCGGTCCGGCGCAGGCCGCTTCGGCACCTCTCCGTCGAGGACTACGTTACACTCCCCGAGCCGCGCGGCACGATCCCCGCGCCGTCGCGATGCCCCGAGACCCGGACGACCGCACGCCGCCGGCCATGCCCCCCGACGCGCCACCGTCGTCCTCCGCTGCACGGCCGCGGTGGTGGCTGCGCGGCTGGATCGCGGTGCTCGTCGGCTTTTTCAGCGTGGCGGGCCTCGGCCTCGCCTGGAGGCAGGCGTCCACTCGACGGGCCGAATCGGCAGCCGAGCGGGCGCTCATGGACCCGGTCGCCCCCGACCCGGGCATGACCGCGTCGGAGCCGGTGTCGAGCCCGTCGGCGCGACAGGTCACGATCGGCATCTACCTCGAGCGCATCACGGCGCTCTCGATCAGGGACAGTCGCTTCGCGGTCGTCTGCGACGTGTGGTTCTCGTGGACCGGTGCCAACTTCGATCCGGTGGACCAGCTGCTGGTCGTCGACGGCACGATCGATGCGATCGAGCTCCTCGACGAATCGCACGACGGCGACCGCCACTACCGCCGCTACGCGCTGACGGCCGAAATCACCAAGCCTTTCCGGATCGATCACTTCCCGCTCGACCGCCACCTGCTGCTCATCGCGTTCGAAAACGGCTCGCTGCTTCGCGACGAGCTCGTCTTCGTGCCGGACCGCGTGAACACCGCGGTGAGTTCGCGGGCCGCCGTGCACGGCTACCGGCTCGAGGAGCACGAGGTCGTCGAGAAACCCCACTCCTACAAGACCTCGCGCGGCGAGCCCGGCATCTCGCCCGGCGCGAAGACGACCTTCTCGCAGGCTCGCTTCGGGATCGTGATCGTGCGGGACGGCTGGGGCCTGTTCCTCAAGATGTTCCAGGCTCTCTTCGTGGCGGTGGCGATCGCGCTGCTCCCGTGCTTCATCCGGCCGACCCACGTCGACCCGCGGTTCGGGCTGGGCGTGGGCGCCCTCTTTGCCGCGGTGGCCAATGCCTACCTCGTCGACAGTTACGTGCCCGACACCGGTGAATTCGCCCTCGCCGACATGATCAACCTCCTCGGCACCGTCACGATCCTGCTGACGCTCGTGGAGTCGACGCTGTCGCTGCACCTCTACGACCAGTGCGACGAACGGGCGCGCTCGCGGTGGCTGGACCGTGCCTCCTTCGCCGTCACGATCGTCGGCTTCACGATGGCGCTCGCCCTCATCCTGATCGGAGCCTCGGCGACGCGGTGAGCCGCGCGCCGACGCGGATCGCTCACGCGGTCGCCGACGGGCCCCCGTCGACCGCGGCCGTGCCGGCCGCAGCCTTGACGGCCTTCACGCGGGAGGCGTCGGGCTCGAGCTGCTTGTAGTAGTCGTCGAGCGGGTAGCAGCCGCTCCGCAGCCCATGCCGCGGAGCGGTCGTGCAGTCGCTGAACGTGCGGCAGAGCCGCCCGCGGGCGGGTCGCCTTCCGGCGAGCGTCTCGGCCGGATACTCGGGACACGAGAGCACCATGCGACCGAGGCCGACCGCGTCGACCCACCCGGCCCGCACGATCGCCTGGGCGGCGTGGGCCGCGTATTCCTGAAGGTAGGTGTAGCACGACCCGACCGTCACGAGACCCGGCACCGCTTCCCGGGCGGCCCGCGCGGCGTCGACCTGCCGCCACACGGCGACGAGCGGATCCTCCGGCGGGGGATAGCCGTCGGACGGCGGGAACGCGGCCGGCCGCTGCAGGTGCGGCACCGTGTAGGGGCTGCCGGCGGTGAGGTTCACGGCCGAGACACCCTCGTCACGAAGGATCGTCAGCAGCCGGATGGGCTCGGCGAGATCGATCGCCAGCGGATCGGCCGCATCGACTCCAAAGCCACAGTCGTAGGGGAGGGCGTCACGGAAGGGCCAGGGCACGCCACGTCCCTCGACCTTGTGCCAGGGCACGGTGTCGAAGAGCGACAGCCGCACGCCGAGGAGCATCCCGGGGCACTCCGCCCGCACCCGCGCGACGAGCGTGCGCAGGAGCCGCGTGCGTCCCTCGAAGTCTCCGCCGAAGCGGCCCGCGCGCCGCCGTGCCGACAGGAACTCGTGCACGAGATACCCGTGGCAGGCCTTGAGGTCCACCATGCGAAACCCTGCAGCCGACGCGTCGCGGGCGGCGGCGACGTAGGCCTCGATGAGCCGCTCGACCTCGTCGTCGGACACCACGCACGCGTCGTCGTCGGCATCGACGCCGTGCCGACCGTCGAGGATCGGATGGTGGTAGGCGATCCGGGGTCGTCGGGGTCCGCCCACCGGCTGCGAGAAGCGTCCGGAGTGGGTGAGTTGGAGCGCCACGAGCAGGTCGTCGACCGTGCCGAAGCGCTCGCGGTGCGCGGTGGTGACCGCATCGAGGAGCGCTGCGAATCCCTCGTGGCCGCAGGCCGTCGCGCAGAGCTGACGCGGGTTGGCCCGCCCCTCGGGCACGACCGCGACCGCCTCACCCCCCCAGATCCATTTCGCCCCGCTCGTGCCGAAGTGACGCCACCGCCTGAGCAGTGGCTCGGTCGGCCGGCCGTCGGTCGTGCCATCCCAGCCCTCCATCGGATGGATGCACCAGCGGTTGCCGACCGTCGTGCCGGCCACATCGAGCGCGTGGCCCAGCGGTGATCCGTCGCGCGCCGCGAGCACCTCGTCATCGAACGGGATCGGCGCGCCGAGGCTCCGACAGTGCGCGCGGAGGTCGGCGGCGGTGCGGAAGCGTGCGATCCGTGGAAACTGCATGGGGGATTTCTCCTGTGGTCCCGGCCGTCTGCGGGCCTCTCGTCGGACCGGCATCGGGCACGTCACGCGGGTGGGGCCGCCTCGAGCGCGGCGCGCACGGCGACGCGGGCATCTCGCCAGCGCGACTTCACGGTGCGTTCGGAGCAGCCCAGCAGGCCTGCGATCGTCTTCTGATCGGCGCCGACATACCAGACCAGGTCGAACACCTCGCGCAGTTCCGGAGGCAGCCCGTCGATCGCCTCGTGAAACAGCGACCAGCGCTCGAGCCCCTCGTCCGGCGTCACGGCCTGTTCGTCGTGCCGCCCCAGGGCATTCCCCTCCGCGGCGCGGATGACGTTCGTCGCATGGTGCGACGCCTGCGACCAAGGCCCCGCGTACCGGCGGGCGAGGTCGAGCAGTTCTCGTCGCAGTTCGGCGGCGGCCAGCGCCATCACCGAGCGCGGCGGTCCGCCCGGCCGCGCGAGCGCGCGGTAGAGTCGCAGCGCCGCATTCTGGAACACGTCGTCCGTCTCCTCCCAGCGCCTCACGTTCGGAAAACGGGCGAGCATGCGGTGGGCGAGGATCCGCAGGCGGGCGGAGCTGAGTTCGAGGATTCCGCTCCGCGCCTCGAGATCACCGGCGGCCAGCCGGGCGAGACACTCGGCGAGCGCCGCCCCGCCCGCCGGCGAGGCAGGATCGTCGCGATCCGGCATGTCGTCGCTGGCGTCTGGAGGCATGGTGCGTCGCCGCGGGGCGATCGAACGCGGCGGGTCGCGGGTCGCCGCCCGTCTGCCGGAGTATAGGCGTGGGATGGGCGGGTACCGCGGCGGGCGGTGCGAAGCCCTCCGGCCAGCGGTATAAGGAAGCCGACACCGAGCGGCGCGATCGACCTGCGTCGCGGCTCCGGTGGCCGGGTCAGGAGCGAGACGCCGTGGACATGCTCGATGAGGGCGGAGGCGAATCCGGCATCGGCCTCGATCGACCGCCGCGCGATCTCGGCGCGGAATCGCTCAGCGGTGTCGACGATGCCTTCGGGTTTCGCCCACGACCGCACGCGGCCCGCTGCGGCGTGGCCACCGCACCCGTGCAGCCCGGCGACATCGTCGGCGGTGTCGTGATCGAGCGCCACGTGGGCGACGGCGGCATGGGGAGCGTCCATGCGGGGCGCGAACTGGGAACGGGCAGGAGGGTGGCCGTCAAGCTCGTCCGCATGACCGACGCATCGTCCGCGGCGCACGATCGCTTCGCGCGCGAGGCGCGGCTGCTGGCACGCCTGCGGCATCCCAACGTCGCCCAGCTCTACGCCTTCGGCACGCATGACGGGGCGACGGGCTCGATGCCGTACCTCGTGCTCGAGTTCGTGGAGGATGCGCGGCCGATCACCCGCTTCGCGCGCGAGACGGGCCTGGGCGTGCGCGGCCGCGTGCTTCTCCTGCGGGACGCCTGCCGCGGACTCGCGCACGCACACGAACGCGGTGTGATCCACCGCGACATCAAGCCGGGCAACCTTCTCGTGGACGCGGCCGGGACGTCGCGCGTGATCGACTTCGGCGTCGCGCGGGCGTCGGAAGCGGCGGCTGCCGACGGCACGGGGTCGTTCGCCACTGCGGTCGGCGATCTCGTCGGGACGCTGCAGTACATGAGCCCGGAGCAGCTGCTCGCCGACTCGGATGGTGTCGACGCCCGCAGCGACGTCTACGCGCTCGGCCTCGTCCTGCACGAACTGATCGCAGGCCGGCTGCCGTACGACCTGACCGGCATGCCCTACCTCGAGGCGGCGCGTCTGGCGGGTGATGGAGCGGCACCCTCCACCGCCGCCGTGGCCGCGGCGGCGGTCGCCGAGTGCGGGCGGGACGATGCACGGGCGCTCGCCACCATCGTGGCCACCTGCCTCGAGAAGACGCCCTCCGACCGGTACGGCTCCGCCGCAGCCCTCGCTGCGGACCTCGATCGCTGGCTCGAGGGTCGCGCGATCGTCGCCCGGCCGCCGACGGCATGGGAAGCCCTGCGCCGCCTCGCCCGCCGCCATCGCACGGAGACCATCTGGGCCGGCGTGATGGCTGGCGCGCTCGTCGTCGCCCTGGCGGTGATTTCATGGTCGTCCCTGCGGGAGCGTTGGCAGCGTCGCGACGCCGAGTTGGCACGCGGCGAGGCCGAGGCGGCCAGGCGGGTCGCCGAGGTCGCGCGGGCCGAGGCCGAACGTCACGCGGCGGAAGCCGTTCAACGGCTCTACGTCTCGACCGTGCTGCTCGCCGCGGAGGCTCGCGATCGGGACAACGTGATCGAGGCCACCCGCCTGCTCGACACCGCGCGATCGTCGCTGCGGATCGCCCCACGTGACGAGCCGATCGAGCTGGCATGCCTCGCGGCATCGCTCGACGAGTCGAGCCATGTCTTCACGAACGCCGGCGGAGAGGTCACGGCGGTCGCGCTCGCCCCGGACGGTCGTGCGCTCGCCTGCGCCGACGGGGCCGGAGCCGTGTGGCTGCACGACCTCGACCGGCACGGCGTGCCGGCCTCCTGGCCACCGCGGTCCGGGTGGCATGGCCTGGTCGCCGCGGACGACGATGCCATCGGCACGGCCGCGCGCTCCGCGTCCGAAGCGCGCTGGCCGACCCACGATGGTCGTGTCTGGCGGATCGCCTTCTCATCCGACGGTCGGCTGCTCGCGTCGGCCGGTGCGGATGGTCGCGTCGTCGTGCGGCACGTGGTCGGCGGCGACGTCGTGGCGACCCTGACGCAGCACGACGGTCCTGTGTATGGCGTGGCCTTCGCACCGGACGGAACACGTCTGGCGACGACGGGCCGCGACGGCGTGACCCGCCTGTGGGACACGACGTCGTGGCAGGCACGCCTCGAGATCCGCGGCCACGAGGGCACCGTCTATGCGGTCGCGTTTTCACCGGACGGCCTCCTCATGGCGACGGCGGGCACGGATGGGACGGCCCGTGTCTGGCACGCGTCCGCTGGCGTGGAGGCCGCCCGCCTCGAGGGCCATGCGGGGCGGGTGTTCGACGCGGCCTTCTCGGCGGGGGGAGACACGCTCGCGACGGCAGGGGAGGACGGCACGCTCCGCCTGTGGGACGTGGGCACGCGCGAGGAAGTTCGCCGACTCCGGCATCCGTCCCGCGTCAATGCCGTGGCATTCGTCGGCAATGGCCTCGACGTGGTGACGGCGACGGGTGACGGCGTCCTACGGGCGTGGCAGGCGGACGCCGTGTCGCCGACACCGTTTCGGGGACACACCGGCGGACTCTGGTCAGTCGCCGGCACCAGCGACGGTCGGGTCGTCTCCGCCTCGGAGGACGGCACCGCACGAGTCTGGTGGACCGACGGCCGCGACCGGCCGGTCCGAGCCACGGAGAGTCGCGTGCTCGCGACGGCTTTCGGCCCTGATGACGACGTCCTGGCCGCGGGGCTCGGCGACGGCACCGTCACGCTTTGGGACACCCGCACGCTCGCGCTGCGGGGCAGGCTCAGCGGCGGCGTCGGGCGGGTCAATTCCGTCGCCTTCTCCCACGACGGGAGGCTCGTGGCCGGCGGGTGCGACGCGGGCGTTGTCACCATCTGGTCGGCCTGCGACGGCCATCCGGTGGCGTCGTGGAAGCCCCATACGCGCCGGACCTACTCGGTGGCGTTCACCGCGGACGACCGCGCGGTGCTCACCGCTTCCGAGGATGGCACGGCACTGTTGTCCGACCGCACGCGGGGAGTTCCCCTGGCCCCGCCGCTCCGCCACGGCCGACGCGTCTTCTGCGCGGCGCTGTCGCCTGATGAATCGCTCGTCGCGACCGCCAGCGAGGACCGCTCGGCGCGGCTGTGGGACGCCCGCACGGGCGTCGAACGCCTGCGACTGCTCGGTCACGAGGGACCGGTCAACTGGGTGGCGTTCTCCGAGGACGGCCGACGCGTCGTGACCGCCTCGAGCGACTCGACGGTGCGCGTCTGGACGGTGGCCGATGGCCGTTGCACCGGCGTGCTCACCGGCCCGACGCGACAGGTTTGGAAGGCCTCGTTCAGCCCGGACGGCGCGCGGGTGGCCGCGGTGACGGCGGAGGGCACGACCGTGATCTGGGAGACGACGCACGGCCAGGCCGTGCTCACGTTGCGCGGTGAGGCTCCCGCGACGGCCGAACAGCCGGATGAAGACGCGGCAGTCGGCGATCGCATCCTGCCGCGGGGCCACAGCGACCAGGTGTGGGGACTCGCGTTCTCGTCCGACGGCAGGAGGCTGGCGACCGGGTCGTGGGACGGCACCGTGCGGCTGTGGGGCGTCTCGACCGGCCAGGTGGCC
>DNLZ01000299.1:0-1484 GCA_003488325.1 Planctomycetaceae bacterium | reverse complement strand
GGGCGAACGCCACTGAAGGACCGTCGACCGCTGCCGAGGCGGGGAACGCAGAGGCCCCTGCGGCCGGTCGGGACACAGTTGCACGCGGGGCATCGTGGAACCAGTTTCGGGGGCTCGATGGCTCGGGCGCGACCGCGGCTGCCCTGCCGCTCGAGTGGAGCGAGACCCACAACGTGAGGTGGAAGACGCCGATCCCGGGCAAGGCGTGGGCCTCGCCCGTCGAGGCGGACGGCCGCATCTGGCTCGCGAACGCGACCGAGGACGGCAGGCGGCTCTCGGCAATGTGCATCGATGCCGCGACCGGTGGCCTTCTGCACGACATCACGCTCTTCGAGCCCGCGGAGCCGATGTTCTGCCATCCGTACAACAGCTACGCGAGCCCCACGCCGGTCGTCACGAACGGGCGCGTGTTCATGCACTTCGGCAGCGCCGGCACGGCCTGCCTCGACGCGGCGACCGGCGCCGTCGTCTGGAAGCGGGACGATCTGCCCTGCGACCACCACCGTGGTCCCGGCTCCTCACCGATCGCGGTGGACGACCTGCTCGTGGTGAACTTCGACGGATTCGACGTGCAGTACGTGGTCGCCCTCGAGCAGGCGACGGGCAGGACCGCGTGGAAGACCGACCGCACGATCGACTACGGGTCCGACAACGGCGACCTCAAGAAGGCCTACTGCACGCCGACGGTCATCGAGCACGCGGGTCGGAGGCAGCTCGTGAGCCCCGCCGCGGTCGGCACGGTGGCCTACGACCCGCTCACCGGCCGCGAACTCTGGAAGGTGCACCATGGCGGCTTCAACGCCGCCGCGCGACCGCTCTTCGCCGGTGGTGTCGTCGTGATCGTGGTGGAGGGCGGAGACCGCGTGGTGGCCGTGCGACCCGACGGCGAGGGGGACGTCACGCGGACGCACGTCGCATGGAAGTTCGGCAAGTCCACCCCCACGCGTCCCTCGCCGTGCGCGGTCGGCGACCACCTCTACATGGTGAGCGACAGGGGGATCTTCACCTGCCTCGACCTGCGCAGCGGCGAATCGGTCTGGCAGGAGCGTCGCGAGGGCCGTCACTCGGCGGCACTCCTCGAGTCGCACGGACGCCTCTACGCGTGCGACGAGGACGGCACCACCGTGGTCGTCGCCGCCGATCCGACAGGATTCCGCGTCCTCGCGGAGAACCGGCTCGACGACGGGTGCATGGCCTCCCCGTGCGTCGTGGGGGACGATCTCGTGCTCCGCACGAAGACGCACCTCTACCGGATCGGCGAGTGAGTGACTCGCTCCGGCGTGCGGCAGGGTCGTCGCGTTCACCTCACGTCCACCCCACGACGGCGACGACGGCCGCGCGTCAGTTGCGCCCCGGGATGCCCGGCACCTCCGCCGGCGGCGCCTTCCGCGCCGGGATCACGATCGGCGGAATGACATTGGCTCCGGCGGTCACCGTCAGCCTCAGTGGGCTGTGGGCCGTGGTCGCCACGGCTCAGTCGTCCT
>DNLZ01000300.1:797-6293 GCA_003488325.1 Planctomycetaceae bacterium | reverse complement strand
AACGCTTCCCGAGCGAACGGCCGCCGCGGACGAAGCGAGGAGACTTTTGCCGCCCCCCAAGCCGGTGCTCGGACACGTGCGATCCTCGCCCGTCGTGTCCGTACCGGCGCGTGCGGGTCGTGCCGGTGATGCGGGTCGCCGCGACCGTGCCGCCGCAGCCGGATGCCGCAAACGCGAGCGCCGGCCGCACGCGCCGCGCATGTCGCCCGATGGCGACCTACGTGTTGAAGCAGGGCGACGTGCCGTCACCCGGCCCCACGCCGGCCGGAACAGCGCGGGCGTCGACCCGAGTCCGGTCGCCACGGCCCGATCCCGGCCCATCCACCCGCCGCGAGATGACGCATGCCTCACGATCCGTGCACCAGTCCGAGCGCAGCGGGAGGCCGCCGGCGCATTCTCGTCGTCGACGCGGACCGGCGGCTTGCATCGAGCCTCGCTGAGTGGCTTTGCGGCCTGGGTCACCATGCCTCTGCGGCGGGCAATGCTTCCGAGGCGGAGCGCATGATCGGCCGGGTCGCCTACGACGTCTGCCTCGTGGACGCGATCCTGCCCGACGACGGGGCCGCTCGAGTGACAGCCGCGCTGCGTACCCACGCCCCGCGCGGAGCGCTCATCCTGTCCCTGCCAACCTCGCCACACGACCCCGCACATCTGCAACCCGCCGACGGCATCGTGGTGAAGCCGCACCGCGACGAGGATCTTCTCGCGGCCATCGCCTCGGCCTGCCGCGTGGCCCACATGCGCGGCGCCGCGTCCCCCGCGACCCGGCTACAGCCGCGGGACCTGCTCGGCAACCACCCGACCATGCGGCACGCGCTCGACGTGGCCGCGCGCATCGCCGCGACGCCCGCCACCGTGCTGATCACCGGCGAGAGCGGCACGGGCAAGTCGCTCCTGGCCCGGCACATCCATGCGGCGAGCGGCCGTGCGGGCCGATTCGTCGACGTGGCCTGCGGCAGCCTGGCGGAATCGCTGCTCGACAGCGAACTCTTCGGACACGTGCCCGGCGCCTTCACCGGTGCGACGGCCCGCCGCGACGGTCGTTTCCTGCTGGCGGACGGCGGCACGATCTTTCTCGACGAGATCACGACGTCGTCCCCCGCGATGCAGGTGAAACTGCTGCGCGTGCTGCAGGAGCGACAGTTCGAGCCGCTCGGCGGCCGGGACACCATCACGATCGACGCCCGCGTGATCCTCGCCACCAACGACGACCTCGCCGCGCTCGTCGCCTCCGGACGCTTCAGGGCCGACCTCTACTGGCGGATCGCCGTGGTGACGATCGCGATGCCGCCGCTGCGGGAACGGGCCGACGACATTCCCGCGCTTGCCGCACACTTCCTCACGGCGGCCACCGCCCGCGCGGGGCGACGCGTCGAGGGTTTCACGCCCCGGGCCCTCGAGGCCCTGCGGGCGCATCGGTGGCCCGGGAACGTCCGCGAGCTCGAGCATGCAGTCGAGCGGGCCGTGCTGCTCGGACGCGACGCGGTCGTCGACCTGCCCGACCTCCCGTCCACGGTCGCGTCCGGATCGAACACCGCGGCGCCTTCGACACAGCGCTGCGGACTCAAGCACGACCTCGCCGGCCCGGAACGACGGCTGATTCTCGACGCGCTGGAGAACGCCGGGTGGCGGCGCGACACGGCCGCCCGGTCCCTCGGCATCAACCGCACGACGCTCTACAAGAAGCTCAAGCGTCTTGGCATCGACCTCGCGGACGTGGCACCATCCCGCTGACGTGACGGAACGACCAGCCGCGCCTCGACCGGAAAGTGATCCGACCCGACATCGGGCCCGACGCGCCGGTCGATCACGGCGACGTCGGGCGACACGAGGATGTGGTCGATCGGGATCCGCGGGCCCCAGAGCCTCGCGTTCCACGTGTTCTGGATGCCCCTGCCCGCCGCGGAGTCACGCAGCCGGCCCGCGGCCACGAGCCCGCGGAACGCCTCGCACCACGGGGTCGCATTGAGATCACCGACCACGAGGCACGGAGACTCGCTCGCGGCGGCCCGCCTGCCGACCTCGCGGAGATGATGACGCAGCTCCCGGTCGAGCGCGGGGCCCATCGGTGGCCGCGGATGCGTCGCGATCACGGTGATCTCGGCGGCGGGGGTGATCACCGTCGCCACGATGCTCGGCATACCGCGGGTGCCGAAGTCGACGACCTCCGCATCGCGGAGCGGCCAGCGCGACAGGAGGGCGATTCCCTCGTAGGAGTCGCCCCGCTTCACGTGGGCGAACGGGTAGTCGCCGCCGAGCGACGCGATCGCGTCGGCCCACACGCCATCGACCTCGACGACCGCCACGACGTCGGCACGCTGCGACCGGAGGTATTCGAGCACGCGCTCCGTGTCACGGTTGCTGTACCGCACGTTGAGGCAGACGACGTCGATCACCGCGCCGTCGCGTCGTTCCGCGCCGGCGGTCGCTCCGGGCAGCCACGCCGGGAGCAGCTCGACGGCATGAACCGCCGCCACGGTGCCGAGCACGAGCCGAGCCGCGATTCCGCCGTGACGGAACGCGACGACCAGGCCCGCGACGGCGGCCAGTGCCGTATAGACGCGGAAGTGCGTCGTCAGGTCGCAGAGCCAGCCGATCACGCTCCCTGGCGGCGCGAGCCATGGGCCCACCCAGCCCGCGGCCGTCGTCGCCGCGACGACCCCCGTGCCAAGGGCGACCAGACGCCTGCGACGCCCGGCAGGATGATCGGCGACGGGGGTGGTCGTCATCACGTCACTGTAGCCGCTGTTCGGCGGGATCATCGGGCCCGACACTCGGTCGAGGCCCGGACGCCCGGAGGTGCCCGGCCGGGGCTTCTGTGCGGCGACGTCCTTGGGCATACTGTCGCCCTTCCGCCCGTCGCCCTGGAGGATCGCCCCGGATGTTCCGCAATCTCAGCACCATCGGACTGCCGCTCTCCGGCCGGCCGAGCGAGCTCATCGAATTGGCCCTGTCGTTCGGGTTCGACTCGATGGACATCGACATCGTCGACTTCCAGCAGCAGGCCGACGTCTACGGGGTGGCACACGCACGGCGGCTGATGGTCAGCGCCCGCCTCGCGAGCGGCGTCTTCCACCTGCCCTTCCGTCTGGACGCGCCGAAGGAGGAATTCGATCGCGGTCTGGCGTCGCTGCCTCCGCAGCTCGAGCTCGCCGCCGCAGCCGAGTGTCCGCGGATGGTCACCTCCATCGCGGCGGCTTCCGACGAACACGCCTTCAAGGATTTTTTCGAGCTCCATCGCACGCGGCTGCACACGATCGGCGACCTGCTCGCCGGTCACGGCATCAGGCTGGGACTCGCGATCAACCCCGAGGAGGCGGCACGGGAAGGCCGAGCCCACGGCTTCATCCACACCTACGAGGCGTTGCTCGGCCTGGTGGCCGTGGCCCACGAACGCGTCGGTGCGGTCGTCGATGCCTGGGCGCTCCACGTCACGGGTGAGTCACCCAGCATCATCGAGCGCACGCCCGCGGGCAGGATCATCGAGGTGCGGGTGTCCGACGCGCCGCGTGACGTGCCCGCCTCGTCGCTCACGCGCGAGCAGCGGCTCATCCCTGGAGAGACCGGGGCGGTGTCCTGCGCGGCGGTGCTGCGTCACGCGCGGACGGCCGGGTTCGACGGCCCGGTGACGCCCTGGGCCGACCGGACCACGCTCGCCGGTCGAAGCCGGGAACGGATCGTCCGGCTCACGGGCGAGCGGATGGAGTCGCTCTGGAAGGAGGCCGATCTGCCGATCGTCCCGCGGTGGTTCACGCCGGTCGCCCGAGACCAGTTCGGTCGGCCGATCGAGGACGAGGCGCTGCCGACGCCGGGCGGGATGCCGACGCCCGCCTCTCCCTCCGTGCCGTGATGCGGCAGCGGTCGCTGCAAAACCTGACCTGGTCCCAGCAGGCGGCCCACTTCCGGCGCCACGAAAACGGGCGGCCACAGGCGACACAGGGCTTCGTCGGCAGCGCGGTGCGATGTCCTCGTCGTCCGGTATCGCGGGTCATCGTGGCGGGGCTCCGTGACGCCCCGGGGCGACGTCCTCGGTGACGCGACCGCGATCACGGTGGGCCGGCCCGGGAAACGTCCAGCGGCCCTTCCGCAGCGATGCGGTCTCCACCATCATGCCCGTTGGCCGGCGCGCCGTCGACAGGGACGACCGCCCATGCCCGACCACTCCAGGAGCCCGTCGTCATGGCTGATTCCCGTTCCGCGACCGCCGCCGAGACCGTCGTCATCATCGGGAGCGGACCCGCGGGCTGGTCCGCGGCGACGTACGCCGCCCGAGCCCAGCTGCAGCCGCTCGTCTTCGAGGGGGCGATCTCGGAGAAAAACCGCATGGCCGGCACGCTGCCGCTCGGCCAGCTCGCGCTCACGAGCGAGGTGGAGAACTACGCAGGCTTCCCCGCGGGCGACCTCGGCCGGTTCCTCGACTCCGCCCTGCCGTCCGACCGGCGGATGATGATGCCACCCCACGAGGGGCACGGCGTGACCGGACCGGAACTCATGGAGCTCATGCGTCAGCAGGCGGTGAACTTCGGCACACGGATCGTGACCGACGACATCGAGCGGGTCGACTTCTCGCGACGTCCCTTCCGGCTGTTTCCGGCGGCCGGTGGCGAGATCACGGCGCGTGCCGTGATCGTGGCGACCGGCGCGAGCGCCAACTGGCTCGGCCTGCCGAGCGAGGAGCATTTCAAAAACCGGGGGGTGAGCGCCTGCGCCGTGTGCGACGGCGCGCTGCCACGATTCCGCAACAGGCCGCTCGTGGTGGTGGGCGGTGGCGACTCGGCCGTCGAGGAGGCCACCTACCTCACGAAGTTCGCGAGCACGGTGCACCTCGTGCACCGCCGTGACACGCTGCGTGCGTCGAAGATCATGGCCCAGAGAGCGATTGATGATCCGAAGATCACGATCCATTTCAACCAGGCGCTCGCCGAGGTGCTCGGGGATGACGCCCGCGGGGTGACGGGTGTCCGGCTCGAGAGCACGACGGAGCGGGGACGCACGACCGAGGTCGAGGCCGCCGGCGTCTTCCTCGCGATCGGCCACACGCCCAACACGGCCTTCCTCGACGGCCAGCTGGAACTGACGGCCAAGAAATACATCGTCTGGAAGAAGCATTTCCGCACCGACACGAGCGTGGAGGGCGTCTTCGCGGCGGGCGACGTCGCCGACGACTACTACCGGCAGGCGATTTCGGCGGCGGGCACCGGCTGCATGTCGGCCCTCGATGCTGAACGCTGGCTCGCGCACTCCCATGGCTGACGACCTGCGATCGCCCGAGGCATGGCCGCCCGGACGTGTGATCGCACTCGCGGCAACGTTCGACGAGCGCGACAACATCGGGCCGCTGATCGACGCCCTGCTGGCGGTCGACCCGGCACTCCAGGTGCTCGTGGTCGATGACGATTCGCCCGACGGCACCGGACGGGTCGCGTTGGAACGCGCCGAGCGGGAGCCGCGGCTCCACGTGCTCGTGCGTCGCGGGCGGCGCGGCCTGGGCTCGGC
>DNLZ01000300.1:0-428 GCA_003488325.1 Planctomycetaceae bacterium | reverse complement strand
AACCTCGACGCCGACTTCAGCCACGATCCCGCCGACGTGCCGCGGCTCGTCGCGACGCTCGGCCCGTCCGGCGATGGGTCGGCCGCGGTGGCGATCGGCTCGAGGCGGGTGCCGGGAGGACGGATCGTGGGCTGGCCGCCCTCACGTCACGTCGCGAGCTGGCTGGTCGGCTGGTTCACACGCGTTGTGCTGCGCGTTCCCGTGCGGGACGCATCGAGCGGCTTTCGGGCCGTGCGCCTCGAGGTGCTCGAGAGGGTTGCGGGACCATTCGCCGAAGGGTACGCCTTTCAGGAGGATTTCCTGTGGCGGGTGCATCGGGCCGGGGGCCGGATCGTCGAGGTGCCGATCACGTTCACCGACCGTACCCGCGGCTCGAGCAAGGCCGGCCTCCGGGAGAGCTGCCGTAGCATCGGTGACCTGCTGCGTCT
>DNLZ01000301.1:566-12807 GCA_003488325.1 Planctomycetaceae bacterium | reverse complement strand
GTTCGCAAAGGCTCCCGCGATCGTGCGGGCCACGCTCCCGGCGCATGCCCCGAAATTGATCTCCCAGCTGCTGCAGTCCTTTTCCGTGCTGACCCGGTGACCCCGGGCTAGCCGTATTCCGCCGGGCCGCACACGAGCGGTCCGGCGTCTATCTCCCGGTCGGCATGGTGCCGCACCGGATCTGGTTTCTCTGCCCGCGGCGACTCTCGTCGCGGGCCGTTCCCTTGATCCCCACCACGGGGAAGGAGTGTGTCCGTGTCTCTCCACGTTGATGTACAGTTTCTGGCCGCCGTGGCAGCCGCACTCGGCGAGACGATCGCGCTCGTCCGCCGGCGAGGTTTTCACCTCGAGCGGATGACCCACGATCACGACCCGCGGCCTGGGCGGTCGACGTCACGGCCAGCCGACGACGACCTCGTCGACTTCGCGGACTTCGGCCTCGACTGGGACGGTGCGGACGAGGTGCGAGCGTGCCGCCGACCACGCCGGATGATCCGGCGTCGCCGGAACCATAGCGCAGCCTGACTGCCGTTCCCTCTCAAAGCACCGATGGCGTGGTGCCGGCCGACATGCGCGGTCGCCCACGCCATCGGTGTTCCCATTCCTCACGAGGCCCCGATCATGACCAGCAAGATAACCAACGACAGCACCGCGGGCAGCGGTACGATAGAACGAACAATCGATGCCTGCCGGCGGACCAGCGTGGCCAGAGCGCAGGCGGAACTGATCGATATGCTCGCGAGGCTCGTGCTCGCGGCCGTCGAGGCGGACGCCGCCGGCACCCGCACGCACCGACCGCGAGACCACGCCCGTGACCGACGACCACGACAGCCCGACGCCTGACCTGCCCCCGTGGGTCGTGGATCGCCTCACCGAGGCTCACCAGCGCATCCAGAACATGACGGCCGGGCAAAAGCTCTGGTACGAGCGATTCACCGACGCCGACCGAGCCGTGTTCACCGAGCCGTGGCCGGCCGTGTGGGCGAGCAACCGCGGCACCGTCGGCCTCTGGTGCCGTGCCCGCGGCACGTCGTGGAACCGCGGCATCGCCGAGGTGGCCCACGCGCTCGGATTTCTGGATCAGGCGTCGCGCGATGCGATTGTGGCCGTACTGCCGCCGGAAGATCAGGCCGCCGCGGAGCGTGCCGCGCTGCGAGCCCGCCGCGACGCCGCGCCGTCGTGGCACGCGACGTTGGGCGAGCTTCGCTACCGCGGCGAGGTGATCCGCGAAGTGAAGCCCGAGGCCGGGAACCTGCGGACCATCCTCGAGGCGTTCGAGGAGGATGGATGGCCGCCCGACATCTACGATCCCTTTCCACAAGACGATGCGTCGGATCGTCGCCGCCGCGCGGTGGCGACGCTCAACGCGGGGCTGCGCGGTATCCGGTTCACCTCCACGGGCAACGGCCGCAAGATCTCGTGGCAGCCTGTTGCCGACGGGCCAAGCGACGCGTCGCCACCGGCGTAGCGGCGAACCATCTAGAGAGGCCCGGCGCTTCTGCATGGGCGCGAGCGTGGGCGCCTACATAGGCGCGGATCGCCCGAAAACGCCCCAAACAGCAGGCTTTGTGGTCCGTTCCTCACGACAATGAAGAGGTGCGGCGAAGGTGTTCGCGAGGAGGCGAACGCGTCCCGCCAGGGCCGCTGGCCCGCGAGGTGGCGGATGCATTCGCAGGCCTTCTACAGGGATGACGGTAACGACGCCGGTGAGCCGCTCGCGGTTCGTCCGCGCGTCGCCGCTTCCAAACTCGGCATCAGCGAGTCCACGCTCGACCGTCTCCGCAAGGCGGGCCGGATCCCATTCGTGAAGCTCGACGGCGCGATCCTCTATCGCATCGCCAGCCTCGACGCGTTTCTGCTCGAGTCCGAGCAGCGAGTCATGCAAGACATCACGTGAGCCGACGTCAGGCTCACGTGAAGGGTTTCGAGTCGTCCCTCTCCAGGAGTAACAGTTATGGCATCTTTGTGTGCTGATCCGGGCAAACGCGGCACGAGCTACCGCGTCCTCATCAAGGTAGCGAACGGCAAGCGGCACGCAGTCCGCCTTGGGCGCGTTAACAAGCGGATCGCTGAGACGGCGAGGTTGATGATCGAGTCGCTTGAAGCTGCCGTAGCCGCCGGCCACTCGCCAGACCGCGAGACCGCGGAGTGGGTTGGTCGTCTGGGCGACGAGATTCATGGTCGGCTCGTGCGGGCCGGGCTTGTGCCGGCGCGGGAACAGGCCTCGACGACGATCACGACGCTGGGCCAGCATCTCGAGAAGTTGTTCGGTAGCCTTGGCAAGCAGAAACCGACCACTGCCCGCAACTACGCGCGGGCGAGGCGGCTGCTCGAGGAGTTCTTCGGCAAGGACCGGAAGCTCGACTCGATCACCGAGGGCGACGCCGACGCCTACAAGCGGTGGCTGCTCGATCGCTACGCGCCGGCGTCCGCGTCGGTGGACCTGCGGCGGGCCCGGCAGTTTCTCAAGGCCGCCGTCCGTCAGCGGCTCATACCGGTGAACCCGTTCGCCGAGGTCACCTGCGGATCGCAGATCAACGATGAGCGGATCGCGTACGTGACGGCGGCTGATGTCGAGCTGGTAATCGCCGCCTGTCCCGACAACGACTGGCGGTTGACCTTCGCCCTGCCACGGTATGCCGGGCTCCGGTTTCCCAGCGAGGTCAAGGATCTCAAATGGGCCGACATCGACTGGGAGAACTCAAGGTTTACGGTCCGCCAGAAGAAGCTGGAGCATCATCCGGGCCGCGCGACCCGCACGGTGCCGATCTTCGCCGAACTGCGAACGCATCTGGAGCGGGCGTTCCGCGAGCGTGCCGCCGGCGCCGTCTACGTGTTGCCGCGGGCGCGCACCACAACCGCGCTCAGCACCCACGCCAAGCGGCTCGTCACGAAGGCCGGCGTCACACTCTGGCCCAAGCTCTTCGTGAACATGCGGGGCAGCTGCTCTGACGACCTTGAGCGACGCGGGGTCCCCGAGAAGGCGATCAACGCTTGGATCGGGAACACGAGTCGTGTCCGGCAGCGCCACTACCATGCGGTGCGGCCGGAGGACTGGGCGTCGGTCACTGGAAAAGCGGCGCAGATTCCGGCGCGCGCAACGCCGGTCAGCGGCCATCAGGAGCCATCAACGCTTCATGAATCCCGCGAAAAAACGCTGCAGGTCCTCACACACGCCGAAATGTATTACCCCCGGCAGGGATCGAACCTGCGACCTACGGTTTAGGAAACCGTCGCTCTATCCACTGAGCTACGGGGGCGAGGGCTCTGGGCCGTGGTGCTCGGCACGCCCTTCTCCTCTCGCGAGCCTAGCGACGTCACGAGGCGACCGGCAACTCGACCCGATTTTGTCGCCGGGTCGCCGCATTCTCCATGCGTCACCGGCGGCTGGTCGTGTGCCGGGGCGGTGATGGATATGATCCAGCGACAACGATGCGTGGCAGCACGTCGTCGAACCAACCCTTGATGAATCGCAGCATGGCCGCGGACGCCCCCGTCGACATCGCCACGCTCGTTGCCAGCCTGACCGACCGTGCGGCTGCGACGCGGATCGATGCCGCCGAACGACTCTGCCGCGCCGGTGCCGCGGCCTCACCTGCCATCGTCGCGCTCGTCTCTGCCTGCGGCGACGACGAAGCGGAGGTGCGGGACTGGGCCGTGGCCGCACTCGAGGAGATCGGCCCGCCGCCAGCGGGCATGGTGCACGAACTCGAGCACCTGCTTCGCGGAGGACAGCCCCTCGTCGCGTACTGGGCGGCCACGCTCCTGGGGCGATCTGGGCAGGCTGCGGCATCGGCGGTGGAAGCGCTGACCGACTGCCTCACGACCGCCACCGACTCCGCCGTCACCCAACGCGCCGCGTGGGCGCTCGGCAAAATCGGGCCCGCGGCGGCAGCCGCCGTCGCCCCCCTCAGACACGCCGCGGCAGGCCAAGACCCCCGTCTTGCCCGCCTTGCCACCGAGGCACTCGCCGCGATCGGTGGCTGAGCGACAACGGAGGCCGGTGACGACCGCGCGCGGCGTGGATGCGGCCGGGCGATGCAGTCAAACCGTCCGGGTGCCGGGCTTCCACGGCATGATCGGCTCGATCGGCAGTCGATACGCAGGACGTGCCCTCGCCCTGCGACCACCGTCGATCACCGTCTTGCGGTGAGCCCACCGGCCACCGTGGGACGAGGGTTCGCGCGGGTCGCACCCACCGCACCGCCGGCGGACTCGTCGCGTGGTGCCTCGCGCTCGTCGCCTGGCCGGCGATCGCGCAGCAGCCGGCAGGCCCCCAGCCCAAGCCGTGGGATGCGATCCTCGTCGCGAGCTTCAACATCCAGGTCTTCGGTGAGTCGAAGATGGCGAAGGCACAGGTGGTCGAGATCCTCGCGCGGATCGTGCGTCGCTTCGACATCGTCTGCATCCAGGAGGTGCGGGCGAAATCGGACGAGATCGTGCCCGCCTTCGTGCGGGCGGTGAACGCCGATGGCAGCCGCTACCAGCATTTCATCGGACCGCGCGAGGGACGCACGAACAGCAAGGAGCAGTACGCCTTCGTCTTCGACTCCGACCGCATCGAACTCGACCCCTCCTCGCCCACGGTCTTCCCCGACCCCTCGGACCGGCTCCATCGGCCTCCGCTGTGTGCCCGCTTCCGCACGCGTGTCATTCCGGTGCAGATGGCGTTCACCTTCTGGCTCGTCGCGACCCACACCGACCCCGACGAGGTGCCGCAGGAACTCGAGGCCCTCACCGACGTGTTTCTCGGCATGCAGCGGGCACGACCCGACGAGGACGACGTGATCATGCTCGGCGACCTCAATGCCGGGCCGCCGGAGTTCAAGTCGTTCTCGCGGATCCCCGGCATCGGCTGGGCCATCGCCAACACGACGACCAACACGCGCCGCACGAAGACCTACGACAATCTCGTCTTCGCCTGGCCCGCGACGGCTGAATACCGCGGTGTCTCCGGCGTGCTCGATCTGCAGAGCACGTTCGGCATCCCGCTCGAGACGGCACTCGAGGTCTCCGACCACAATCCTGTGTGGGCGGCGTTTCACCCCTGCGAGGTCGCACCCCAGGGGGCGATCGGCCCCGTCGCGGCCCAGCCGCAGCCGCTGCGGTGAGTCGCGTCAGACCCGCGGCAGCTCGTAGCCCTTGCGATAGTCCCGCGTGAAGAGGGCATCGGCGGCCGGATCGCCCGTCCGCTCCGTTCGCGGGTCGACGGTGAGCTCGCGGCCGAGCACGAGCGGCGTGTCGGTGAAGTCGACGCCGTTCTCCTTGAGGTGCTGCTCGAAGCCCTCGAGCGTCGCGACGACGTGGGGCTCGCTCGCCGCGAGCGTGGGCCGCGTCCCCAGCGGCACGCGCTCGCCGAGCATCCAGGAGACGTTGCCGAGGTGCGCCAGCGCGCTCGAATAGTGACCGTCCTCCACGTCGAGATGAAGATCGGCGTAGTTGCGGCTGCGCACCGCGGCGGCGAAGTTCTCGAAATGGAGCTTGTCGCTGCCACCCGTCCACTTGCCGAGCTCGTTGCCGTCGTAGTCGAAGGCCACGCCCGACGCGTAGTTGGGGGTCACGAGGTAGCCCTTCGTGCCCCAGTAGATGTTCGCCACACCCAGCGGGCCGGCCTTGCGGCCGATGGTGGGCGGCGTCTTGATCTCGAGGCCCCGCACCTCCGAGATCAGCAGGGCGTCGTCCCACTGGAAGATCGTCAGCTGGCTGTTGGCCGTGTCGCCGTTGTCGACGTAGCCGAGCCGCCCGCCCATGCTCACCACCCGCTTCGGCAGTTCGTTCTTGCCGAGCGCCCACCGGGCCTTGTCGAGCTCATGGGGATTCTGGTTGCCGAGGTCACCGTTGCCGGTGAGCCGGTTCCAGTGCCAGTCGTAATGGAGCCGCTGCCGCACCGGCACGATCGCGGGTGCCGGACCTGCCCAGAGATCGAAGTCGAGGCCGGGGGGGATCGGCGCGGGGGCGTTGACCCAGCCGATGCTCTGTCGGCGCTTGTAGCAGAGGGCATGGGCCACCTTCATCTCGCCGATGCCGCCGCCGTGGATGAAGGCGATCGATTCACGCATCCCCGTCATGCTCCGGCTCTGCGCACCCATCTGACAGATGCGGCCGAGCTTCCGGGCCCACTTCGTCATCTCCCGTCCCTCGTCGACGGTGAAGCTGCACGGCTTCTCCACGTAGACGTCCTTGCCGGCCTGCATGGCCCAGATCGACATGAGCGCGTGCCAGTGGTTCGGCGTCGCGATCGACACCGCGTCGACGGTCGGGTCGTCGAGCAGCTTGCGGAAGTCCTGCACGGCGGTGGGCAGGCGACGATCCTTGAAACGGCTCCGACGCTTCTCGATGGCGGCCGGATCGACGTCGCAGACGCTCACGATCTCGGCGTTCGGATCGGAGAGCCACGCCGACAGGTGCGAATCCCCACGGCCGTTGAGGCCGACGACGGCCACGCGCAGCCGCTCGTTCGGCCCGAGGTTCTTCTCCGCCGCACGCTCCTGACCGAGGGCGAGCGTGGGCGTGGCGGCCAGGGCGGCGCCGGCCATGGCGAGGGCGTGCTCGACGAAGTCGCGGCGGGTGACGGTCATCACGATGGGCCTCCGGTGACACTTCCCGGGGCGCGACCGCCCCGCGGGCATCAGTATGCGCGACCGATCGCCGCCAAGCACCACCCCGACCACGCCACCGGCCTCACGCCCGCGGCCGGATGCCGTCGGCCATGAGGCGTTCGACCACCCGGCCACCCGAGAGGCGCATCGGTCGGCCGGCGGGCGTCGCGAGTTCGCGGGCGGAGTCGATCCCGAGTGCGGCGAGCACCGTGGCCGTCAGGTCACCGACGTCCACGGGATCGGCAGGCATGCGCTCACGCCCCTCCGGATCGGTCGCACCCACGACGCGGCCCGGCGCGATCGCGCCGCCCGCGAGGAGCGCGGAGAAGCCGTGCGGCCAGTGGTCGCGTCCCTCCAGCGGGTTGATGCCCGGCGTGCGACCGAACTCGCCCGCCACCAGGATCACCGTGGACTCGAGCAGGTCACGCCGCTCCAGGTCGGTGACGAGCGCGGCGAGGGCGGGATCGAGCGTCGCCGCGAGTGCGGCATGACCGGCAAAATTGTCCGCATGCGTGTCGAACCCCGCGAGCGTCACCTCCACCGACCGCACGCCCGCCTCGACGAGCCTGCGCGCGACGAGACAGCCCCGGCCGAACGGCGTGTCGCCGTACGCATCCCGCACGGCCTGCGGCTCGACGTCGGCGTCGAACGCCGCCAGCTGCGGAGACTCCATGAGCGCGATCGCCTCGCCGCGCACGTGGTCGTGGAGCGTCCGTCGCACCGCCGCCGACCGGCCCGCCTCGAATGCTCGGCTCACCGCCTCCACCGCGGCGAGCCGACGCCCCTGGCGGCCCGCATCGACCGGCGGTGCGAGATTCTGCCCCTGGCCGCCCGGCACGGGCACGTGGTAGGGGTCGAGCGTGGCGCCGAGATAGCCCCCGCGCGACCGGAAGCCGCCGGTGCCGAGCGCCACGTGCGCCGGCAGATCGATGCCGGCCTGCGGGAGTTCGTGCGCGACGACCGCGCCGAGCGACGGATGCGCGAGCACCGGATCGGGCCGGTAGCCGGTCTTCATCGCGTGCGTGCCGCGCTCGTGATCCCCCTCCTTCGACACGAGCGACCGCACGATCGAGAAGCGGTCGAGGACCGCCGCGAGCTGCGGATAGCCGGCTGCGATCTGCACGCCTC
The DNA here is from genome assembly GCA_003488325.1 of Planctomycetaceae bacterium. Lineage (GTDB taxonomy): Bacteria > Planctomycetota > Planctomycetia > Pirellulales > UBA1268 > QWPN01. The sequence continues at coordinate 5,080 of DNLZ01000301.1, read as the reverse complement.
CGAGCGCCGTGTCGATCGCCTGCGTGGGGCCACCGATGCCCGTCCCGGGATGAGGGTCGAACGTCTCGAGCTGGCTTGGTCCGCCGGCGAGCCAGATCGTCACGAGCGACCCGGGCCGCTCGACGCCGCGCCGCGCCGCCGCACGAGTCGGCAGCGCCGGCAGCGCGAGCGAGAGACCGAGACCAGCGACGTGGACACACCAGCGCCGTCGCGATGGATCGACCGCGTCAGCCCCCCGCCCCGTCATCATCCCCATCACGCGCCCCACTCGATTCTCCCTTCCATGTCCATGCTTGCTGTCCGGCCCCGTCATCGATCGACCGCACGTCCGCTCAATGGTTCCACGCGAACTCGGCCGAGTTGAACAGGGCCCAGCACACGTCCTCGATGCCACGGCCCCGCGTCGGCGCCGAAGCCAGCACCGTCCGCATGATCGAGCGTTCCTCGGGCACCGGCCGGCGGGCCAGCATCGTGAGGTAGACCACCTCCACCGCCGCATCGTCGTCCGCGGCCATGCCCGCGATCCGGCCCGCGGCCGTGAGGGCGTTGGCCTCCACCAGTTCGCGCGTGAGGCGGCCGTTCATCCGCAGCAGAGACTGCGGGACGGTGGAGACCGAATCCGCCGGAGCGCCGTCGGCCGGCCGGCCGTGATCCCGCACGAAGTCGAGCGTACGGAAGAACCGCACGGTCCGCGTGACCAGCGGCGCGCCGCCGTCGATCGTGTGCAGGCTCGTCGTCTGGCTCATCGCCGTGATGAGATCCTCGGGGTCGAGCGGTGAGAGCGGGAACGCGGCCCACGCCTCGGCGACACGCGGCGCCGTGGCATCGTCGTCGAGCAGCGGGTGCACCGATGCCAGCCGAAAGAGCCGCGTGCCGGCCAGTGCCGCGAGCATGCGCCGCAGATCGCGACCGTGATCCCGGAGGTCCACCGCGAGCACGTCCACCGGATCGGAGTCGTCCGGCGACGAGGGCGGGTCGGGAAGGTCGTCCACCGGGTCGTGCCACGGTCGTCCGAAGACGATCTGCCAGAGCCGGTTGGCGATCGCCCGATCGAAGCGACGGTTGTCGGGATGCACGAGCCAGCCGGCCAGCCGCTCCCGATGCGTGCCCGCCGCGGGCACCCACGCCTCCCCGAACGGCACGCGGGGCGGGACGTTCCGCGCCGTCATCCCCGACGCGGCGGGCGTCGTCATCGCCCCCGGCATCGCCGCAGCCATCGCCTCGACGCGATGCACGCGGCGCGGATCATCCTCGAGGCCGAGCAAGGTGATCCGCGCCTGGCCGAAGTGGGCTGCGAGGCCCTCGAACTGCCGCTGCGTCACCGGCGAGAACGGGTGGTCGTGGCACTGCGCGCAGTCGATCCTCTGGCCCAGCAGGCAACGGGAGACGCGGCCGGCGAGCTTCTCGGCGTCGAGCATGTCGTTCGCCTGCGCCTGGGTCACGAAGTTCACCGCGGGTGTGTCGGTCCACAGTCCGCGGCCGGAGACCATCTCCGTCACGATCCGGTCCACCGGGCGGTTCGCATGAATCGCATCGGTGAGCCACGCCGTGAAACGATCCCGCCGGAAGACGAGAAACGGGCCCTGGTCGTCGCCCGCGAACACCCGCGCGAGCCGCCGGGCGAGATACTCGGCGCTGCGGCGCTCCCGCAGGAGTCCGCCGATCCAGCGATCGAGCCGATCGGGAGCATCGTCGGCCTCGAAGCGCCGAATCTCCTCGAGCGACGGGATCGTGCCCGCGAGCGCGAGCCAGGCCCGGCGCAGAACGGCGAGGTCGGTGGCGGGCGCCGCCGGCTCGACACCGAACGCAGCCCAGCGTGCGGTGACGGCGTCGTCGAGCGTCGCGACCAGGGTCGCCCGATCGCCCGCCACGGCGGCAGCCGGCAGAGGCGTCGACCGCCCCTGCACGATCGCCGCGATCGTGAGCGCGAGGCCCGCGAGCACGAGGGCCGGCAGCAGACCGCGGCCGATCGATCGACGCGCGTGCATGGCGCGGGCTCCGGCGGATCCAGCGGCCCCTCGACACCGAGACGGGCGCAGTCGCATTCCCACCGCCATCCACTATATCCGGACCCCGGTGGCGGTCACGTATCCTCACCCGCATGATCGCGACCGCCCCCACCGCCGTGGACACGCTGGAGGACGCGTGGCGGTCATGGGACTCGTTCCCCGCGTGCCCCTCGCCGCTGCGGCATCCACTCCGCGCGCTCGGCTGGCTCGTCTCGCTGGGTGCCGGCGTCGTGAGCCTCGTCATCATCCTGTCGGTGCTGGCGGCGGTGCCGATCGTGAATCTGCTCGTGCTCGGGTACATGCTCGAGGGCGAGGGACGCGTGGTGCGTTCCGGACGGCTCCGGGACGGCGTGCCGCTGGCAGGCGCGCTGCCGCGCCTCGGTGCGATCGGCTTCGGCACGTGGGCCTGGCTGCTCGTCGTGCAGCTCGTCGCCGGTGCAGCCGCCGATGCGGAACTCGTCGATCCGGAAGGTCCGGCGGCCGCAGCCTGGCGGCGGGCGACGACGATCACGGCGGTGGGCGTCGGGATCCACCTGCTGCTCGCGTGGTTCGCGGGCGGGAGCCTGGCGGCATTCCTGCGTCCGCTCCGCAACGCGCGGCTCTTCGTCCGCGCGCTCCGATCGGGCACGGCGTGGTCGGGCGCCGCGGATCGTCTCGGCGCCGGTCTCGCACTCGTGCGACCACGACACCTCTTCTCGTTGGGGCTCCGCGGCTTCCTCGGCGCCGCGCTCTGGCTCGTCCCCCCCACGCTCCTCTTCTCGGCGTTCCGCAACACGCAGCGGCCGGCCGCGCTCCTGGTGACGCTCGCCGGCGGAGCCTTCCTCGGCCTCGTGCTCGTGTGCGTCCCGTTCCTGCAGGCCCGCTTCGCCGCCGAGGGTCGGCTGGCGGCGTTTCGTGACATCGGCTTCGTGGGGAGGCTCTTCCGCCGCGCGCCGATCGCGGTCGTGACCGCCGTCGTCGTGCTCCACGCGCTCTCGCTGCCACTCTACCTCGCGAAGGTGATCGTGCCGCCCCGCGACGCGCTGTGGCTGATCACCCCGCTCTTCGTGGTCACGATTTTTCCGGCACGCATCGCCGTGGGGTGGGCCACCGGTTTCGCACTGCGTCGCGAACGGGACCGCTGGCGGATCCTGCGGTGGCTCACGGCGGCCGTGCTCGTGCCGGCCGTGGTCCTGCTGCTCGCGCTGCTCTTCATCACACCCGCGATCGACGCGCTCGGCCGCCGGGTGCTCTTCGATCACCACGCGATCCTGCTGCCGACACCCTTCTGACGGAAGGGCACGACGGACGGCGATCGCCCGTCAGGCGGCGGCCGGGCGACGGTAGAGGTAGGGATTCATCGCGGGGTCGTTGTACATCTTCATCTGACGGAACACGCGGAGCGGCCGCTCGGCGGCGTAGATCTCGACGAGCAGCCGATCGAGGGCGGCCACGAGATGGTCCCGCTGCATGTCGAGGATGACGAGCCGGTCCGCGGCCTTCTTGCGGTGTTCGGCGGTGGCGTCGCGACGATCGACCTGCTCCCGCATGTGGTAGCGGCGCAGCTCGAGGATCGACAGCCGGTCGATCGCCGCACCGGGGGTCTCGGTGGCCGCGGGCGCGCGGGCCGGCGCGACGATGCCGCGCGCGGCGAGGTCGGCCACGAGCCAGTCGTCCACCTGCTCGATCGCGTCGTTGCGCGCCTGGTTGTAGCGGTCGATCGCGCGCTTCACGGCGGCGATCCGCTCGTCGGTCACGTCGGGCGAGCGGGCGATGTCCTCCTCGTGCCAGAGGAGAAAGTTGAAGCGGTGCAGGTCGCAGACGCGGCCCATGAGGTCGGTCTCGGTGTGCGCCGGCTCGATCTCGTGCCAGCGGGCGACGAGGTCGGCGAGGCGGGAGTCGATCGCGGTTCCGGGCGGATGGGGCAGGGGCATCGGGAGGACTCCTGGGGAGATCGCACGGGCCGCGTCAGGCCACGCGGCGAAACACGAGGCAGAGGTTCGAACCACCGAACCCGAACGAGTTGCTCGCCGCGACGTCCACGCGCCGCGGACGCGCGACGTGGGCCACGTGGTCGAGTCGGCACTGGTCGTCCGGATGATCGAGATTCACCGTGGGCGGGAGCGCCTGCCGCTCGAGGGCCACGAGACAGGCCACCGCCTCGAACGCGGCGGCACCGCTCACGAGGTGGCCGGTCATGCCCTTCGTGGAACTCACGGGCACGCCGTCCGTCGCATCGCCGAGCGCGAGGCGGATGGCTGCGGCCTCCGCGACGTCCCCGACCGGGGTGCCTGCGGCGTGGGCGTTGACGTAGTCGATGTCGTCGGGCGCCACGCCCGCGTCGGCGACCGCCGCCGCGATCGCGCGCGAGGCCTGCGTGGCTTCGGCGTTGGGAATCACCATGTGGACCGCGTCGCTCGACATGCCGACGCCGGCGAGCTCCGCCCGCACGGCGACGCAGCGGCTCGCCGCGTCGCGGGCGCGTTCGAGGACGAGGAACGCTCCCCCCTCGCCGATCACGAAGCC
>DNLZ01000301.1:0-178 GCA_003488325.1 Planctomycetaceae bacterium | reverse complement strand
AGGCGGCGATGGTCGTGGGGCTCAGCACGTCGCAGCCCCCGGCGACGCAGGCGTCGACACGCCCGGCATCGAGCCACGCCCGTGCGACGGCCAGCGCGTACCCGCTCGATCCGCATGCCGCCGCGACGGTGACCGCGGGACCGTCGAGCCCGAGCACGGCGGCGAGCCGGCGCACGAG
>DNLZ01000150.1 GCA_003488325.1 Planctomycetaceae bacterium | reverse complement strand
GCATCGTGACCGCCCTGGCGATGCGGCTGGCGGCCGCCGGGGCCGGCTCGGCCGCCGAGCCGGCGGTGGTGGTCGTGCCGCGGGTGCAGGCCGATCCCGCGATGAACGCGCCGCAGGCCGGCTGGGACGCGGCCGCGAGCATCCGCATCGACGAGCCGGTGGGGGAAGCCGCCCGGGCACCGGTGCGTCTGACCACCGACGTCTCCATCCTCCGCACCGAGGACGCCCTCGCGCTGCGGTTTGTCTGCACGAATCCGTCCGCGCCGAATTTCGAGACGCGAGAGCGGGACCGGGACGCCGAGGCCTACGACGATGAATCGGTCGAGGTCTTTATCGACGTGCGCGACGGTTCGGACTACTACCATCTCGTGGTCAACGCCTCGGGCAGCGTCTACGACGGCCGCAAGTTGAACCGCTCGTGGAATGGCGATTGGACGGCTGCCGTGCGTCAGTCCGGGCACGGTTGGGAGGCGACGGTCCGGATTCCGTTCCAGACGCTCGGCGGCCCTCCGGCGCCTGGCACCTACTGGCTGCTGAACATCTGTCGGAACGCCCGCGGCCCGGACGGACAGTGGGAGCGGTCGGCCTGGATCGCGCCGGGCTACCATCGTCCGCTGGGCTTGTTTTGCTTCGGTGACGTCGACGCGCGACCCCTCTTCAGGGACCTGCACAGGGCGCTGGCGAACCTGCAGCGGTTCGAGACGGTCGGGGCGGCAGGTGCGGGCGCGTCGATCTCGGCTTCGGTCGCGACGCTCGAATCCCGAATCGACGACCCTTCCCGGGTCGCACCGGAGCGATTCGCGGGCCTTTTGGCTGCCGCGGACGAGGTTTCTCGTACGATCGAACCCTCCGTGCAGCAGGCGGTAATGCGCGCGATCCTGGAAACGCCCCGCCCATGAACGCACGCCCGGCAAGACACTCGACCGGCCACCCGTGGCGAGCCGGCGGCCCCGTGCGCCGGCTTGTTCTGGCCGGGAGCCTGCTCTTGGCCTCTCCCGCCGATGCCGGCGAAAAACCCGCGGCCAGCCTTAACGCGGGCGCGGGAAGCACCTTCACCGCGCCGGGCTGGCGGATCGAGCCAGCGGAGACCGATGCGCTCACCCTCAAGGCCAGCGTTCCCGGCGCCGCGCGAATGGATCCGGCGCCGCTGTGGACGATGTATTTTTACCATGGCCCCTATGTCAGCGGCCCGCCGCGCCGGGCGTCGCGTCGGTTTCGCCGCCTCTTCTCAATCGCGGACGCGGAATCGGGGGGCTTGTTCGAGCTCTGCCATCTGGCCGATCGCCGCGATACCACCGACGTCGGGTGTTGGATCGCGCGGGCGCTCGAGCCTCGAGGGGACGGCATGCGGATCCGAGTCCAGAACCAAAACGGCCTGTTGACGGCCGGCCCGGAGGAATTGGCCCGCGGCGACAGCATGGGCCTCTCGCTGGCTCTCGGATCCGGTTCGGCGGGCAACGGGTACCGCCTCGGCGAAGAGGAACTCGCCTTTCCGTCGCCTCCGCCGGAGCCCGGTCGACGTGAGAACCGCAAGCATACGATCGCCCCCGGAACGCGGCTGGTGGTCCGCTCGAAGGCCGAACCGGTCTTCACCCTGTGGCTGGGCGTGCGCGGCTCGCTCGACGTCGTCACGGTCGTGAATCAGGACCGGCTTCCGATCCGGTCGATCGAATACAGCACCGGCGAGCCGCGGCTCGACCTCTGGTGGGCGCCCGGTGACGCGACGCCGCCGGGGCCGGACACCCCAGATGACGACTGGATCGCCGCCGCGATGCGTCAGACCCTCGCCGGTCCGGCCCCCGAGCGGGTGCGGGTCGCCCGGAAGGCGATCGACGGCCTCGGACGCCTGGCGTCCCAAAAGCCCGGCACGCCGGGCGATGCCGACCTGCGGGCACGTCGGCAGGCGTTCGACAAGGACGTCGGTACCTTCACGAAGCTTGCGGCACGGGGCAAGCAGCCGGGCAATCAGGTCTCGCTCGGCGACTGGATCGCCATCGCCGCCCTCGACTCCCGCATCGAGGAGTCGCGGAAGTCGCTTGAGGCACTGCTCGTGATGCAGCTGATTCCCTGATTCGGGCCGGGAGAGCCCGGCTGCAGATCTTTGTGACGCGTCGTGAGCTCAGGTTGCTTCTAAACGAAGGCACGGGAGGGGTTGTCCACGACCCCGAGAGCCGGCGTATGCCGACAAGCGAGCCAGGATGGCGAAGCGCCGTCGGCATCCGAGTGAGTGACGGACAGGGGGGCACCGATCCGCCAGAGGCGGATTGGTCGACGGAACGAACGTCCGGCGACGGGGGCTGGGCAACCCCGACCCGCGAGAACGCCCCTGGATCACCGGCGACGTGCCTCAGTAGGCATGGAAACCGCGTCCGGTCTTGCGTCCCAGATGGCCTTCGGCGACGAGCTTGTCCAAGGCGTCGCAGTGCGTCAGCGGCCGCTGCATCGCCTCGGCCTGGACCTTGAGGCACTGGTAGGTCGTGTCGAGTCCCACCAAGTCCATGGTTTCGAAGGGACCCATCGGGAAGTTCAGCCCCAGCTTCACGGCGGTGTCGATCTGCTCGGCGGGCGTGCCTTCCGCGAGCAGTGCGAGCGCCTCGCGTTTGATCGCGTCGAAGATGCGGTTGACGATGAAGCCGGGCGAGTCGGGGGCCCGCACCAGCGTTTTTCCCCAGCTGCGAAGCGTCGTCTCGGCCAGGGATATCGCCTCGGCGGTCGTATGGCGTCCGGCCGCCACTTCAACCAGCTTCATGCGCGGTGCCGGGTCTGAAGAAATGCGTCCCCACCAGTCGCCCGGGATGCTGCATCTCTTCGGCGAGCCCGGTGATCGAGAGCATCGAGGTATTCGTCCAGATCGGCGTCGAGGGCAAAGCGGGTGCGGAGCGTATC
>DNLZ01000077.1:12251-12591 GCA_003488325.1 Planctomycetaceae bacterium | reverse complement strand
GCCTGTTCGAGGTGCTGCCGCTCGCGATCGTGCGGCCGCGCGGCGTCGAGGACGTGGCCGCCACCGTCGCCTGGGCCGCCGGCGAGGGCATCCCGGTGCACGCGCGCGGCGCCGGGTCGGGCCTGTGCGGCGGTGCGCTCGGCGACGGGGTCGTGATCGACCTGGCGCGATCGATGCGTCGCGTCGTGGAGATCGATGCCGAGAGGGGAACCGCGCGCGTGCAGGCCGGCGTCGTCGCAGCCCAGCTCGAGCGGCACCTGTCTCGGGTGGGCAGGACCTTCGGCCCCGATCCCGCCAATCTCGCCGTGACGACCATCGGCGGCATGATCGGCCGCAACGC
>DNLZ01000077.1:11721-11954 GCA_003488325.1 Planctomycetaceae bacterium | reverse complement strand
GCGGCATGATCGGCCGCAACGCGTCGGGCAGCCGATTTCCCCGGCATGGCGCGGTGCGCGGACGGCTCGTCGCGTTGCAGGCCGTGCTCGCGGACGGGACGATCGCCGACCTCGTGCCCACCGCGCCCGCTGCCGACGGGGCGGCTCTCGGGCCGGCATCCGGGATCAGTCCGCGTGCGTCGTCCGACGTGGCGGCACGTCCCGCGACCCTCGCCGCGGGAGTCGACGCGATC
>DNLZ01000077.1:5554-11671 GCA_003488325.1 Planctomycetaceae bacterium | reverse complement strand
AGAAAATTAAAAAAAAAAAACAAAAAAAAAAAAAAAAGAAAAAAAAAAAAAAAAAACGCCTGTCACTCTCTCTCTCTCTCTTTCTTTTCCTTTTTTTCTCTTTCTTCAACAAGAATGGAGCCCGGAGGCAAAGGCAGCGGCCTCGCTGCTCCCCTTCCTCCGCAACAACAACAGCAGCAGCAGCAGCAGCAGCAAAACCCCCCCGCCGCCTCCGCAGCGGCAGCGCTGGCCCCTCCGGCGATGACCGCCGCGGGAGTCGACGCGATCCTCCGCGCGGATCAGGCGATCATCGCCCGCCGCCAGCCGGCCACGCGGCGGGGCCATGGTGGGTACGGACTGCACGATCTCCGCGGCGCCGCGGACGGCACGATCGACCTGCCGCGGCTGCTCTGCGGCGCCGAGGGCACGCTCGGGATCGTCACCGAGGCCACCCTGCGGACCGTCCGTGTGGATCCGGCGACGGCGGTCGGCCTCCTGCTCTTCGACTCGCTCGAGAGGGCGGCGGAGATGGCGGTGCGCATCACGGCGCTGGGCCCGAGTGCCTGCGACCTGTTCGATCGCAGGCACCTCGCCCTCGCGCGGAGCGCGCGGCCGGCGTTCGACCTGCTCATCCCGCCGATCGCCGAGGCCGGCCTGCTCGTCGAGTTCACCGGAGAGGACGCGCGGTCGTGCAATGCGCGACTCGACGACGCGATCGCCGCGGCCCGCAAGGCGCGGCGATCCTGCATCGACATCCGGCGCGCCGAGGACGTGCACGACGCCGCCTTCTTCTGGGAGCTCTCGCGCACGGTCGTCTCGACGCTCGCCGGTGTGCGGGCCGCCGTGCGTCCCGTGCCCTTCCTCGAGGACATCATCGTGCCGCCGGCGGCCGTGCCGGACTTCCTGCGTCGGCTCCAGGAAACGCTGCGGCGATCCCAGGCCACGGCGATGATCTTCGGCCACGCCGCCCACGGCGAGTTCCACGTGCGCCCCCACGCCGATCCCCGTGATCCCGGGGAGCGGCCGCGGCTCGAGGCGCTGGCCGACGCCGTCTACGCCGATGTTCTCGCCTGTGACGGCTCGATCGGGGCGGAGCTCGGGCTCGGCCTGTCGCGCACGCCTGCCTTCGGCCGACTCTTTCCGGACCTCGCGGCGACGTTCTCGCGCGTGAAGCGGCTCTTCGACCCCGACGGGATCCTCGCGCCCGGGCGCGTCGTCGATACCGGCGCGGCGGCCACGGCCCGGTTTCGCGCCGCACCGCAGGCCGTTCCGGCGGCGGACGACGCCGCCGCGCCGGAGACGGTCGCCCGGCCCATGTCCCTGCCGGTGCTGAACTGGGAGCCCGATCGCGTGGCCGCGGAGGTGGATGCCTGCAACGGCTGCGGCGCCTGCCGTGGCGTCGCGGCGCCGCAGCGCATGTGTCCCAGGTTTCGTGAGAATCCCGTGGAGGAGGCGTCGCCCCGCGCCAAGGCGAACATCGTCGCCGCGCTGCTCGCGGGTCGGCTCGATCCGCGCACGGTCGGCGGTGAGATGCTGCAGGCGATCGCCGACACCTGCTTCAACTGCCACCAGTGCCGGACGGAGTGCTCCGCGCATGTGGACATCCCGGCGCTCGTCATGGAACTCAAGGCGGCGAACGTCGCCGTGAACAGCCTGTCGTTTCGCCGCTGGCTGCTCAGTCGGATCGACGCGCTCTCCGCATGGGGTGGCGCGGTGCGTCCGCTGACGAACTGGGCGCTGGGGGACCCGCGGGCGCGGTGGATGCTCGAGAAGACGATCGGGATCGCCCGGGGCCGCAAGCTGCCGCTCGTCACGGGCAACCAGTTCCTGCGCTGGGCCGCCCGCCGCGGCCTCACGCGTCCCTCGCGGCGGAGCGGTCCGCGGGTGCTCTTCTTCCTCGACACCTACGCCCGGCGGCACGACCCGCTGCTGGGTCAGGCGTTCGTCGGGCTGTTGGAGCGGCACGGCATCGGCGTGCTCGTGGATCCCCGGCAGGTGGCGGCCGGCATGCCCCTCGTGAGCGAGGGCGACCTCGACGGGGCCCGCCGGCTCGCGCGCACGAACATGCGGGTGCTGGCGGAGGCGGTGCGGCTCGGCTACCGCATCGTCTGCACCGAGCCGGCGGCGGTGACCTGCATCCGGCACGATTACCCGCTCCTCGTGGAGGACGACGGCGAGCTCGACCGCGTGATCGCCGCCACGTGCGACGCGACGAGTTTCCTGCTCGAGCTCCATCGCGAGGGGCGCCTGCGGCTCGACTTTCGTCCCGTCCCCGCGCAGGTGCTCTATCACGCCCCCTGCCACTCCCGGTCGGGGCCGCTGCCGACGGCGGGTGAGCACCTGCTGCGGCTCGTCCCGGGGCTGAACGTCCAGACGGCCGCCGCCGGGTGCTCCGGCATGGCGGGGACGTTCGGCCTCGCGCGGGATCACTATCGCACCAGCCTGCGGGTGGGCCTGGGGCTCGTCTCCGCGATGCGGAGTGGCGTCACGGCGGGCGCTACCGAGTGCAGTGCCTGCCGGATACAAATGGAGCAGGGCACGACGAAGCCGTCCGTGCACCCCGTCAAGCTGCTCGCGAGGGCGTACGGCATGCTGCCGGGACCAGCGCCCCACGGTCTCGACGATCTCCTCACGACGACGAGCGGCCGGCTCGTGACCACGTGACGACGGGCAGGGCCGCCGCGAGACCATCGGCTCCGCCCGCCGTCACCGGGAAGATGTCATCCATGCAGCACTCCCTCCCGCGCGACGGAACGCTCCAGGTCCTGCTCTTCGCCGGCCTCGTCGAGCCGGCCGGTGGCCGGACGCTCGACATCCCCTGGTCCGGCGGCACCGTCGCGGACTTGCGCCGGGCGCTCGCCGAGGCACGTCCCGGCCTCGAGCCGCTCCTCTCGCGCAGCGCGATCGCGGTGTCCGGCGCGCTCGCAGCCGAGGAGACGCGGGTCGCCGTCGGTGCCGACGTGGCGGTTCTTCCGCCGGTCAGCGGAGGCTGAATCGATGTGCCCCGAGCCCGCGTCCGCATCGCGCCCCGTTGCCATGGCGTCACCGGGCGTCGCGCTCGTGCGTCGTCCGATCGACACCGCAGGCCTGCTCCGGGCGGTCGCGAGCCCGTCCGCCGGCGGCAACGTGCTCTTCGTGGGCACGACGCGGGGCGTCACCGACGGGGTGGGGACGCGGTCCCTCGACTACGAGGCGCATGAGCCGCTCGCGACCGCCGCGCTCGTGCGCCTCGCGGCGGAAGCGATCGCGCGGTTCGGGCTCGTCGCCTGCGCCGTCGAGCATCGGCTGGGAGTGGTCGCCGTCGGCGAGTCGAGCGTGGGGATCGCGACGAGTGCCGCGCATCGGGCAGACGCCTTCGCCGCCGCGGAATGGCTCATGGCGCGGATCAAGCGGGAGGTGCCGATCTGGAAGTGCGAGGAGGGTCTCGACGGGTCGCGGCGCTGGGTGCATCCCGACATCCCCGCGGCGGGCGACGGGGTGCCGACCCCGGTCGCCGGATCGCCAGGCACGCGTGGGGCGGCACGATGAGCGCGGACGTGGTCACCGGACGCCTCATCGACCGGTTCGGTCGCCTGCACACGGACCTGCGGATCAGCGTGACGGATCGCTGCAACCTGCGCTGCACCTACTGCATGCCGGAGGAGGTGGTCTTCCGGCCGCGCGAAGAGCTGCTCACCTACGAGGAGATCGCGCGGGTCGCCGCCGTCGCCTCCCGGCTGGGGGTGCGGACGATCCGGGTCACGGGAGGTGAGCCGCTCGTGCGTCGCGACCTCGCCGTGCTCGTGCGGCAGCTGGTCGCGATTCCGGGCGTCGACGAGGTCGCGCTGACGACCAACGGCATCCTGCTGGCCGACCAGGCGCGGGCGTTGCGGGAGGCGGGGCTGACCCGGCTGAACGTCAGCCTCGACAGCCTGCGTGAGGAGGTCTTCGAACGCATCGCCCGGCGGGCCGGCGTCGCGCGGGTGCTCGCCGGTCTCACCGCGGCGAAGCGTGCCGGATTCCGCATGATCCGCATCAACGCGGTCTCCATCCGCGGGCTCACCGAGGCGGAGATCCTCCCGCTCGCGGAGTTCTGTCGCCGCGAGGGGTTTCACCTGCGCTTCATCGAGTTCATGCCGCTCGATGCCGACGGGGCGTGGGCACGCGAGCAGGTCCTGTCGGGCGCGGAGGTGCGGGCGATCCTCGAGCGGTCGCTCGGCCCGTTGCGGCGGGTCGAACAGCCGCCATCCAGCGATGCGGGACAGCCCGCGGTCGACTATGCGTGGGCCGACGGCGGCGGCCGTGTCGGGTTCATCGACCCGGTGACGCAGCCCTTCTGCGGCCGGTGCGACCGGCTGCGTCTCACCGCGGACGGGCAGCTCCGCAACTGCCTCTTTTCGACGGTCGAGTGGGACGCGCGTCGCGTGCTTCGGGAAGGAGGCGACGACCCGACCCTCGCGGCGCTGCTCCGCGACTGCGTCGCCGCGAAGCGGGCAGCCCATGGCATCGACACGCCGGCGTTCGACCGCCCCGCACGGGCCATGTACCAGATCGGAGGATAGCCGTGCCCGATGCCCCGCAGGTGCGCCGCTATCTCGACAATGCGGCGACGACGTGGCCCAAACCGGACGACGTGATCACGGCGTGGCTGCACGCCGCACGCGACATCGGCGCGACGGCGGGCCGTGCGTCCTATGCCGACGCGCTCGCGGCAGACGCGATCCGCGACGACGCCCGCCGTGCGGCTGCGCGGATGCTCGGCGGCGTGGACCCGCGTCGTGTCGCGTTTCCGGCGGGGGGCACGCTCGCGCTCAACATCGCCCTGCACGGCCTGCTGCAGCCGGGGGATCACGTGATCGCCACCGCCGCCGATCACAACGCCGTGCTGCGGCCGCTCGACGCGCTGCGGGCGGCCGGTACGATCGAGCTCTCGATTGTGCCGTGCGGCGCCCTCGGGCACGTGGACCCGGCCGCGATCGCCGCCGCCTGGCGGCCGACGACGCGGCTCGTCACCTGCACGCACGCGTCGAACGTGACGGGAGCCGTGCAGGACACCGCGGCCATCGCCGGGATCGTGCACGACCGGGGCGGCCTCTTTCTGCTCGACGCCGCGCAGTCCCTCGGGCAGGTGCCGTGCACCGCGCCGGGATGGCACGCCGACGCCGTGGCGGCGCCGTGCCACAAATGGCTGCTCGGGGTCGGCGGGCCTGGCCTCCTCTGGGTGCGCGAGGGTCTCGAGGTGACCCCGCTCGTCCGTGGTGGCACGGGATCGTCGAGCGAATCCCTCCGGATGCCGGATGCCTTCACGGAGCGGATGGAGGCGGGTACGGCCGATGTGCCCGCGCTCGGGGCATTCGTGGCGGCGATCACCTGGATCGAGGCACGATCGGTCGCCGTCGTCGGCGACGGTTGTCGCATGCTCGCCACCGCGGCCGCCTCGCGGCTGGCCGAGGTGCGCGGGGTGCGGGTCCTCGCGAGTGCAGGAGCGCCGATCGTCAGCATCACGGTCGAGGGCTACGAACCGGCCGACGTCGCGGTCGTGCTCGAGCAGGCCGCGGGCGTGCAGGTGCGCTCGGGGCTGCACTGTGCGGCGCTCGTGCACGGGCATCTCGGCACGGCGGGGTCGGGCACGGTGCGCGCGAGTTTCGGTCCGTTCAACACGCCCGCCGACGTCGATGCGCTCGTGACGACCGTTGAAGGCATCGTGGGCGGGTGACGTGGATGCCGCGCGGTCAACCGGAGATTGCGTCCCTCGGTCGGGGTGAGTACTCTTTTTTCGAGGGGACTTCGCTCGGAGCGAGCGGAAACGACGTCGCCAGTTTCGGCTTCGGGCGCAGTTCGCAGGAACCGCATGCGAGGGGGCATCATGGCCGTTCGCGCGACCCTTCATGTCCGGCAGCCGTCGACCGAGGTCGCGGCACCATGGGCGTCGGACGCGTCGCCTGACGGGGCTCGCCCGTACGGTGGCGTGGCGAACCCGACAGACGGGACGGGACGCCGCGGGCTCGTGCGGCGGGCACGCGGCTTCACGCTCGTCGAGCTCCTGGTGGTGATCGCCATCATCGCCGTGCTCATCGGTCTCCTGCTGCCGGCCGTGCAGTCGGCCCGCGAGGCGGCGCGGCGCACCTCGTGCTCGGGCAACATGCGGCAGGTCGGTCT
>DNLZ01000077.1:0-5231 GCA_003488325.1 Planctomycetaceae bacterium | reverse complement strand
GCCTGCCTCCAGTACCACGAATCGCGAGGCTTCCTGCCGCCGGCTCGCCTCGCCGATGTGCACGTCTCGTGGGCGGTGTTGATCCTGCCGTTTCTGGAGCAGCAGGCCGGATATGACCTGTGGGATCTGCCGGCGCAGTACTACGCGCAGCCTGCCGAGGCGCGGGCGGTCCAGGTGCCCTCCTTCTTCTGCCCGAGTCGGCGGGGGCCCGGCAGGCTGAGCACCCAGGGTGACGGAAGTGCGCCCGGGGCCCTGGGCGACTTCGCCGCGACGTGTGGCAACCTCGTGCGGTACACCGGCGCGAGCCCCGATTGGCAGGATTCGGTCAACGCCAACGGCGCCATCATCACGGCCCGGTCGTCGGTCGCGGGGGGGCGCGTCGCGTCGTACCGAGGGATCGTCAGCGTCGCGGGGATCACCGACGGCACGAACAGCACCACGATGCTCGGGGAGAAGTACGTCCGGCGCACGCAGCACGGCATCGGTCAGCCGGGAGAGGCCAACTCGTCGGGTGATGGCTCGATCTACAACGGGGACCACGAGTGGTGGTACAGCCGGGTCGCCGGTGCGGGCGTGCCGCTGTGCGACGGTCCCAATGACACGAGCCTGTATCACGCGACGCGATTCGGCAGTGAGCACCCCGGCATCTGTCAGTTCGTCTTCTGCGACGGGAGCGTGCGGTCGCTGGCGAACTCGACCGCGACGACCGTGCTGGCGGCGCTCACCCAGCGCAACGACGGACAGGTCGTTCCGCCCCAGTGAGCCGCGGGCGATCGCACGGCACCCCGTCGGGCACGTGTACGTGCTGCCGATGCCGCATCCTGCCTGTGGCGACGCGACGCGTCTGTCGGCCGCTCGGACGGTGCGCCCTCACGGCTTCAGGTCGAAGGCGAAGGCATTCGGCCCGGAGGCCGTCACCTCCGCGGTCAGTCCCGACTGCAGGTAGTCGGCGTAGCGAATCGGCACGGGCAGGATCTCCGTCGCGTCGCCACTCGCGGCCGGCGGCGGAATGACGACGACGCGGTGGGTGCCTGCCACCGCGCCCGGGAGCGTGGCCCCCGCGAATCGGGTCTGCAGCGTGAATGCGCCGTCCGCATCGGTCAGGCCGTTGGCCGAGAGGCCCTTGGTGGGCTCGACGTCGGAGGAAAACTCGACCATGAATCCGGCCGCCGGCCGACCCTGGAAGAGGATGCGTCCTGTCGTCGGATGGACGGCAGGTGGACGCGGCCCGCATCCCCACGCGATGCCGCAAAGACAAGCGATGACGCAACGACAGGCGAGTCTGCGCGCCGTCGGCGTGGTCGTGAGCCGCATGACGATGATTCCGGACGCCAGGGTCGTCACTCGAAACGATCGATGGTTGTACCACGGGCGCCATGGCCACCGCACCGCAGGCTCCGACACGACGCCGTGCCGAGCACGCTTCCCGCTCGTGACGTTCGCGACCGGCCGGGTGCGATGCCGCTATGCTGTGGTGGTCGAGGACCAATGCCTCCGAGGAGTCGATGCTGATGGCCGGAATCCCGAAGGATGCGTGGTACGGCGCCGGACTGCGTTTCCAGTGCACCCAGTGTGGCGATTGCTGTTCCGGGGCCGAGGGCTACGTCTGGGTGAACCAGGCCGAGATCGACGCGCTGGCGGCCGTGAAGGGGATGGCAGTCGCCGAGTTCGAGGCGGCGTTCGTGAAGCGCGTCGGCGTGCGGCGATCGCTCGTGGAGCGGCCGGGTGGTGACTGTGCGCTTCTCGACGAGAAGACCCGTCGCTGCACGGCCTACGAGGCGCGTCCGCGACAGTGCCGCACCTGGCCATTCTGGGACTCGAACCTTCGTTCGCCCGAGGCATGGGCCGAGGCGGCCGAGTCGTGCCCCGGGTGCAACATGGGGGACATCGTGCCGCTCGAACGGATCATCGAGCAGGCGGCGAAGATCAGGATTTAGACGACCAGCGGCGCACCGGCCCAGCGGGCGGCAACTGGGTTTTGTCCGCCGCTCCAAGGCGGATTGGCTCGTCGCGTGGGCCGCGGCGGCCCAGTGCTCCTCGAGCGTTCGCCGACCCCCTGCGCCTCGTCGACGAGCGCCGCGACCCGGCGGCGGTCTCGCCCGTGGACGGGGCCGCCGTGGACGGGGGCGTCAGAGGATGCCGCCGTGGGTCCGCCACGGTGTCATGTGGGACGGCTGATCGAGGAACCAGATTCGCTCCCACTCGTCGGTGATCGCGCGCAGATCCTCGGACGTGTAGATCAACTCCTGTGCACGGCGGATGGGATCGCCGGAGTAGATCGGAATGAGGCATCCCGTGCTCGTCGCCAGGAGTGCGGCCGCACCCAAGAACCAGACGGCCTTCGTCATCGCTCGGTCCTCCTGACCCGACTGGCACCCGCCTCGGCATCCGTGTGCCCGGACGGGAACGATGCGGGAGATACCCGATCGGCCCGTTGCGTGCGAGAGCGGACGCTCCGTGGGTGGTGGTGGTCGATCTGCGGCGGGCCTGCGGGTTCCGTCCCCGCCATTCCGTCGCAGCCTGTTCGTTCGATCGTGTGCCTGCTCGTTCTGCCCGACCCGTCCTGCCTAGGTTGACTCGTCGCCGGAGTCCGGCGGATCCGCGTCGACGGCGACGTCCGTGTCGTCCCAGACGACCTCTCTGACGCGGGCCTCCATTTCCTTGCCGGGCTTGAACGTGACGACGTTCTTGGCCCGCACCGGCACCTGCTCTCCCGTCCGGGGATTGCGGGCCATGCGGGCCTCCCGCTTCTTGATCTGGAAGACGCCGAAGTTTCTCAATTCCACCCGCTGTTCCCGCACGAGCGCCTCGATCAAGGCGTCGAACGTCAGCTGGACGAACTCCCGGGTCCGCAGCTGCGGAAGGTCGAGCTTCTCCGCGATCGTCCTCACGATGTCCTTCTTGGTCACGGTTGCGACGCTCCGACCGCCACGGGTGGAGGACGTGCTGGACGGCACCCATCCACGCAGGCTGAAAAACGGCGCAAGGCTAGGGGGGGCAATCATGAGTGTCAACAAATCGCCTGGAGGGGTTCCGGCGTGCCGGTCCGACCCTGTCAAACGGTATCGGCGGCCCATCCGGCAAACTTGACGGAATCGCGGCGATCGGCACGATCGTGACCGGTCCGGCTCGTTCCGGCACCCGTTGGGCCACCAATCAGCCACTACACTGCGGGGCATCGTCCTCCCCGAGCCGCCGCCCCGATGCCCCATCCTGCGACGCCAGCCCATCCCGCGCCCGACCTCTCCGTGTCGTTGGGCAGGCTCCGCCTTCCGAATCCCCTGCTCGTCGCGTCCGGCACGTTCGGCTACGGCCGCGAGATGGCGGGCTTCGTCGACTGCGCCCGGCTCGGAGGAGTCCTGCCCAAGACGATCACGCTCCGGCCTCGGGCGGGCAACTCCCCATGGCGCACGATCGAGACTGCGGCGGGGCTGCTCAACTCCATCGGCCTCGACAACGACGGCGTCGACGCCTTTCTCGTCGGCCAGCTGCCGTGGCTCGTCCACTGCGGCGCCCCGGTGATCGTCAGCATCGCGGGCAGTTCGGCCGACGACTTCGTCGCCCTGGCCGCCCGACTCGATGCGGTGCCCGGCATCGCCGCGATCGAGCTGAACATCTCGTGTCCGAACGTGAGCCACGGTGTCGATCTGGGCACCGATCCCATCGCCTGTCGCGAGGTCGTCGCGGGCGTCCGCGCGGCGACGGGGCTGCCGATCCTCGCGAAGCTCACGCCGAATGTCACCGACATCGTCGCGATCGCGGGTGCGGCACGTGATGGGGGAGCCGATGCGGTCACGCTCATCAACACCTGTCAGGGCATGGCGGTGGATTGGCGGCGGCGACGCCCGCTGCTCGGCAACGTCGTCGGCGGATTGAGCGGCCCAGCCATCAAGCCGATCGCGCTGCGGTGTGTCCACCAGGTTCGACGGGCCGTCGACATTCCGATCGTCGGCGTCGGTGGCATCATGACGGTCGACGACTGCATGGAGTTTTTCGTCACCGGTGCGTCGGCCGTGCAGGTGGGCACCGCGAATTTCGCCGAACCCGTGGCCTCGATCCGCCTGCTCGACGCCCTCCCCGCCGCGCTCGCCGAGGCGGGCGTCGCGCGCTTGGCCGACCTCGTCGGCGCGCTCGAGTTGCCGACGCGCCCGGCGTGCGGGCCATCGTCCGACCCGCCGGCGGCGCTCGCCGTCGGCGGAGGGAGTCGTGCCGATGACCACTGACCGCGCCGCAGGAGCCGTCCCGGCGAGTGCCGCACCGAAGCCACGGGCGCTCTCGGGCATCCAGCCCACGGGACGCTTCCACTGGGGCAACTACTTCGGGGCGATCCGGCAGTACATCGAGCTCCAGCCCCGCACGGACGGCGCGTCCCCCGGCGCGGCCGAGGAGGCCTACTACTTCATCGCGGACCTCCACGCGCTGACGACGGTGCGCGATCCCGCCCGGCTGCGGGACCTCGTGCGGGCCGCGGCGATCGACCTGGTCGCCCTCGGCCTCGATCCCGACCGCGCCGTGCTCTTCGTCCAGTCGGATGTCCCCGAGGTGTGCGAGCTCACCTGGCTCCTCATGACCGTCGCGCCGATGGGCCTGCTCGAGCGGTGCCATGCCTTCAAGGACAAGAAGGCCCGCGGCCTGCCGGCCGATGCTGGCCTCTTCACCTACCCCGTGCTCATGAGCGCCGACATCCTCGCGTACGACGCGACCGTCGTGCCCGTCGGCGAGGATCAGGTGCAGCACATCGAGGTCTGCCGCGACCTCGCCGGCGCGTTCAACCACCTCTACGGCCCCGTGTTCACGCTGCCGGTGCCGCGGCTCGTCGAGGGGGGGGCGAAGGTGCCGGGGACCGACGGGCTGAAGATGAGCAAGAGCTACGACAACACGCTCGACGTCTTCGAGGATCCGGCGGCCCAGAAGAAGAAGATCATGCGGATCACGACCGACTCGAGGCCGATGGAGGCACCGAAGGATCCGGAGACCGACCACCTCTTCGCCCTCTACGCGCTCGTGGCTCCGGAGGAGGATCGCCTGCGCATGGCCGAGACCTACCGCCGGGGAGGCTTCGGCTACGGCGAGGTGAAGAAGGCGCTGGTCGCGGCGGCGGCGGAGCACTTCGCCGAGGCACGCGCGCGGCGGGCGGCGATCGAGGCGGATTCGGGGAGGATCGAGGCGATCCTCGCAGCCGGGGCCACCCGCGCGCGGGCGAGGGCACGGGACGTGCTCGATCGGGCGCG
>DNLZ01000076.1:2368-2660 GCA_003488325.1 Planctomycetaceae bacterium | reverse complement strand
GCAGACCTTCACGTGGAACACGACGCCTCCCTCATATCCGTCGCCACCGGGCGCGCACGGACCGCGTTGCCTGTCCGGAAGAGTTTATGTCATGCACGCCCTGTGCAGGAATCGTCGCCCGCTGGTCGAAATGAAGTCTGGCCGAAGGTTCACCCGCCGAAGCCGCCCGGAACGAGGCGTGCGTCGGCACCGACACGGAATCGACACCACCATGCCCTTCCCTCCCCGGCACCCGTCGACTCGCCCCTTCATGGCCGCGCCGCGCACGCAGTTCTTTCATCCGGCCGCGGTG
>DNLZ01000076.1:0-1978 GCA_003488325.1 Planctomycetaceae bacterium | reverse complement strand
GGGCACGGGCAAGTCGCTCCTGCTGGCGAAGGTCGCGGAGAACGTCCGCGACGACTTCGACTGCGCCCTGCTGTCCGGCGCGCGGATCTGCACCCGCCGTGCGCTGTGGCAGTCGGTGCTCGCGGCGATCGGCGAGCCGTATCGCGGCATCGGCGAGTCGGACCTGCGGATGGCGGTCATCGAACGCATCCGCGCGCTCGCGGCGGCCGGCTCCGGGCTCGTACTGCTCGTCGACGAGGCCCACACGCTTCCCACGCGCCTGCTCGAGGAACTCCGCCTGCTGACGAACGTGCCCACGCCGCTGCCGGCCGTCCACATCGTCCTGGCCGGCAGCCAGAAGCTCGAGGAGACGCTCGGACTGCCGCGGATGGAAAGCCTCGCGCAGCGGATCGCCGTGCGGGCGTACCTCGAGCCGCTCGACCATGCCGAGACCATGGCCTACCTCCGCACGCAGACCCGCGTCGCGGGTCTCGACTGGGATCGGCTGTTCGCGCCCGGATGCGACGACGCGGTGTTCGCCGCGACCGACGGCGTGCCCCGCCTCGTCAACCAGCTCTGCGATCAGGCGCTCGTGACGGCCGGCGACGCGGGTCGTGCCGTCACCCCGGCCGACATCGCCGTGGCCTGGGGGGAGATCCAGCGACTCCCGGTGCACGCCTCGATCGCGCGGGCGGGCATCGATGACGTCGCGATCGCCGGCGCTCGGGAGGACGCGTCACGCGACCGCGACACGACCAGCTCCGACGGCTTCGATGTCGTCGAGTTCGGCGGACTCGACGAGGCGCCGCCACGGCACCACGCCGCCCACCCGGCCGCCGTCGATCCGTGGGTCGGTCCCGACGTCGAGCTCGTCTTCGACGGCGCCGACGACCCCTTCGAGGAGTTCTTTCAGCATGAGGAGCGCGTCGTCGAGCGCTACCTCATGCAGGGCCCGGATGATTTCAGCGGTCAGTCGCATGTGTCGAGTCGCGAGGGACTGGGCATCGGCAGACTCCTCGCCGCCTTCGAGCGCGAGGTCGAGTCGCTGCCAAACCCGGTCGCGGATCTCGGCCACGCCACTCCGCGGGACGGACGCGTCCCGGCGCCCGCCGCCACGGAGACCCGACCGGAGGCATCACCCGCGGAGACGGCGCTCGACGACGACGCCGACATGGTCGTGATCGAGGACGACCTCGACGAACCGACGGCGAACCCCGCGGTGTTCACGGTGCGTCCGGCGGACTACCGCAGCCTCTTCACCCGCCTGCGTCGCGGGGACCGGGGCCGCTGAGCCGACGGCCGGCACAATCGGCACGATCGGACGCACAGGCCGGCGCGGTACCGATCGCCGAACCCGCACGGTTTGACTGTGCGTGGCCACGTGGCACTGTTGAGAGGAGTCCCGACGCCACGGGACTTCACCGTCCGCACCCCGCGGGCGGTCCCGTCGCGTCCCGGAGACTCCTCCATGCTTCGTTCCCTCACCGCCTGCGGCATCGCCATCGCGGTCGTCGCAGTCGCGCTGCCGGCACACGCCGGCCTCTTCGGTCACCGCCATGCCGTCGAACCCGGCTGCGCGGCGGTCGAGCCCGGCTGCTCGGCATTCGAGCCGGCCTGCCCGATCGAGCCGTCGTGCGGCCTCGAGCCCGGCTGCGCCGCGGCACCGTGCTGCCCGGCTCCGTGCATCAAGTACCGCCACAAGCATGCCCACCGTCACAAGCACGACTGCGGCTGCTGCCCGGAGCCGACGTACGAGACCGTGCTCCAGGCGACGAGCCCGGAGACGTGCTGCACCGTCGCCGTGCCGGTGTGCCTCCCGGCCTGCTGCGAAGGCTGCCCCTGCGAGAAGTCGCGCTGCACGCTCCTGGGCTGCGGCCAGGTGCGGTTCGACTACGCCTGCGGCTGCAGCGTGATCGTGCGTTTCCAGAAGGGCGGCGACATCCTGGTGACGTACGTGGGGTTCTGACTTGAGCGCTGCGGGGCCATCCATGGCCCCCGC
>DNLZ01000454.1:1588-5445 GCA_003488325.1 Planctomycetaceae bacterium | reverse complement strand
AGGTTCGACAGGGGCGGATGGTCGTCCGCGTCGAAGGCGAGGTGACGGCCCTGCCGCAGGCCGAGCCGTCGGCCGCCGGCCACGAGCAGGGGCAGGTTCTTCGGAGAGTGCTCGCCTCCCTTGCCGGAGTTCATCCCGCTTCCGTAGAGCACGACCGTGTGGTCGAGCATGCGGCCCTCACCCTCCGTGGTCGAGGCGAGGAATCCGAGGAAGCGGCCGAGCTTCGTGAGGTGGAAGCGGTCGATGTCGGCGAGCTTCGCGAGCATCGCCGCGTCGCCCCCGTGATGGGACAGCTCGTGATGGTTCTCGCCGCCCCCGCCGAACCCTCCCGCCTCCCGCGACCACTCGAACGTGACGACGCGGGTCGTGTCGGTGATGAGGGCGAGGTAGACGATCTCGAGCATCACGTCGAGCCACATCGATCGGTCGTGGCCGTTGGCGGGCTTGCTCGCGAGCTGGAGGCCGGTGCTCGCGACCTCGGGCTTGGGTCGGTCGACCCAGTCGACGAGCCGCTCGACCTGGCGCTCGGTCTCCCGCACGCTCGACAGATATTCGTCGAGCTTGCGGCGATCGGTCTCGCCGAGCCGTCGATGGAGGCGGCGCGCATCGGAGCCGACGGCGTCGAGGATCGAACGTCGCTCGGCGTGCCGGGCGAGCGTCGCCTCGCGATCGGCGGCGGTGTCCGGCACGAACAGGCGGTCAAAGAGCCGCTGGGGCGTGTTCTCGGCGGGCAGCGGCGTGCCCGTCGCGTCGAAGGAGAGCGTGTGGCTGTGGCCGGCCCCGCCCGTGCCCGACATGTCGGAGAGCTGCAGCGACGGAAAGCGGGTGTGCGGCGCGTGCGCCGCGGCGACGACCTGGTCGATCGAGATGCGGTTGGTGTAGTCCGAGCCGGGGGTGGCCGAGAGGTCCGCCCCTGTCAGCCAGGTGTCCGCCCCGCTGTGACCGCCCTTGGCATGCGGATGCCCGAGGCCGGAGACCACCGTCACGTCGTCGCGGTGCGGAGCGAGCGCGGCGAGCGTCGGCGAGAGCGTGTAGTCCGGCCCCGAGTCGGTGGGCAGCCATTCGACGATGTTGACGCCGTTGGGCACGTAGCAGCAGACGAGTCGCGGCTGCGGCGCCGGCGAGGAGGCGAGCGGCTGGAACGTGGAGGGGGCGGCCGCGCAGTGAGGCAGCATCGCGTCGAGGAGCGGGAGAGGCAGCGCGGCGCCGGCCGCCCGCAGGAGGTGTCGGCGCGTGAGTACGAGGCGATGCGATCCGGACATGGTCGATCCTCCGGGCGTGCGGCCGGCCCTACCTGGTGACGAAGGCATCGCTCGACACGATCGCCTTCACGAGCGCCCGCACCGTGGTGCCCTCGGTGCGCATGCGGGCCACGCACCGCGCGACGGTCGGCCTGTCGGCGAGGCCGAGTTCGCGGCCCAGGGCATAGGTGAGCAGCCGTGCGGCAAGCGCCTCGAGGAAGCGGCCGTCCATCTCGAGCATCGCCTGCTGCAGGCCCTCCACGCCGTCGATCGCCCGGCCGTCGGGCATGCGCGAGGAGGCGTCGATCACCGGATCGTTCTGCTGGACCCGCCCCTTGTAGCCGAACCCTTCGCGGTCGCGCCACGCGCCCGAGGCGTCGTAGTTCTCGAGTGCGAATCCGAGCGGGTCGATCCGCGCATGGCAGCGGGCACACTGCGGGAGCGTGCGGTGCACCTCCAGCCGCTGCCGCACCGTCGCCTTGTCGATGCCCGGCACCTTCGGCGCGATCTCACCCGCGTTCGCCACCGGCAGGCCGGGATCCGTGTCGAGCAGGTTCTTGAGGATCCACGTGCCCCGCTTCACGGGGGACGTGCGCGTGCCGTTGGAGGTGATCGTGAGGATCGAGGCCTGCGTCACGATGCCCCCCCGGCGCACGTCGGGCGGCACCTCGACCCTGCGGAACGTGTCGCCACGCACGCCGGGGATGCCGTAGAACCGCGCGAGCCGCTCGTTGATCGTCACGAAGTCGCTCGCGATGAGGCCGCGGGCGTCGAGGTCGCCATGGAGAAACTCCGCGAAGAAGGCCTCCGACTCGCGCACGATCGACTCCTCGAGATGCCGGTCGTAGTGCGGGAACAGGTCGGCGGCGGGCGGATTCGCGCCCACCTCCCGCAGGCCGAGCCACTGCCCGACGAAGTTCGTGACGAACCGGGCGCTCCGCGGGTCGGCGAGAAGGCGATCGACCTGCTCCTCGCGCACCGCAGGATCCACGAGACGCCCCGCGTCGGCGAGCCGCCGCAGCTCCTGATCGGGCTGGCTCGACCAGAGAAAGTAGGACAGTCTGGCCGCGAGCGCGTGCGCGTCCGGCGCGGCGGCACGCGACTCGTCGAGGTAGAGGAAGTGCGGACTCACGAGCACCGCCACGAGGGGCCGGCGGATGCTCGCGACGAACGAGAGGCCCGCGTCGCGGGCCGTGGAAAAGAGGGCGAGCTTCGCATCGACCTCGTCCGGTTCGACCGGCCGCCGCCACGCCTCCGCCATGAACCGCGCGAGCACCTCTCGTGCCGCGGCGGTCTCGTCGGACGCGGCCAGGACCTCGGGATCGAGGATTCCCGTATGGGAGGCGGGCGGCCAGGCGTCCACGAGCGGACCCTCGATCTCGATCCAATCGATGAACGCCTCGGGCCGCGCGAACTCGTCGCGCCCCTGCATCCAGAAGTTTTCCAGCACCTTCGGGATCGAGTAGGCGTATCCGAGCGTGACGCCCGCCGTCTCGGTCGTGAACCGCGCGTGAAACTCGCGCACCTCCGCCTCGTCGACCGAGCCGGGCACGTCGAACTCCGCCACCGTGCGCGGCTGGGAGCCGAGCTGCAGCACGAGCTTGAGCCGCGCCGGTCCGTAGTCGTACATCCGGTCGTCCGCGAAGTGGGCGAGGTCGCGCTCCATCTGCTCGCGATGCTGCGCGGCTCGATCGGGCCGCTCGCGATCCTGCTTGTCGCGGCGCTCGGCGAGGATCGCCTCCGCCGACCGCACGACCTCGTCGCGTCCCGGCCGCCGGCCCGCCACCCGCACCCGGATGGCGTACGTTCCGGCGTGTGGCACGCGGAAGTCGCGCACGTTGAACTGGTCCCAGTGCTCGTGGTGCACGACGACCCATTCCCCCTCGTGGCGGTTGTGGCCGGCCTTCACGATCGGGTTGTTGCGGTCGCCGAGCCGGACCCGGGTGCGATCACTCGATCCCGGCTCCGGATCGAACCGCCAGCGCACCGGCTCCGGCCGCTCCCCCTCCACGAGCGCGCGCGAGACGATCTCGTCCGCGGCGGCGAGATACTGGTCCATCTGCATCGGCGAGATGGTGAGCGCCGCGCCGTTGTTGTCAAAACCCCCGGCGGGCGGATCCTGGGGGAAGATCGACGCGTCGAATTCCACACCCACGAGGTCGCGGATCGTCGCGGCGTATTCCGCCCGGTTGAGCCGCCGCAGCACGATCGACGCCTCACGCCGCGCCGCCTCGGCGGCCACGGCCCGCGCGGTGATCCAGTCGACCACCGCGGCCACGCGCTCGGGATCGGGTCGCGGCTCCGTGTCGGGTGGCATCTGGTGGCCGTCGAGCACGTTGACCACCTCGCGCCATCGGCCCCGCATGACGGGATCACCGAAGTCGTCGCCGAGGGCGGACGCATCGAGCGAGAACTCCCCCTCCGGCTTCTCGGGGCCGTGACACGCGAGGCAATGGTCCCGGAAGAAGGGCTCCACGGTGCCGCGATACCCGGCATCGTCGCGCGCCGCGGGCACCGTGTCGGCCGCCGACGTGAAGGTCGTGAGCGTTGCCGACAGCAGGAGCATCACCGCGTCGCGCACGCCACGCCGGCATGGGGCCGCTGCCCTGCCCTGCC
>DNLZ01000454.1:0-1192 GCA_003488325.1 Planctomycetaceae bacterium | reverse complement strand
AGTGCGACGTGGAATCCTCGTCACGCTACCGCCCCGTCGGGAGGCGTTGCAACCGACGCTGATCAGCGTCCCGCCGCCCCCGATGTCGCCGTCTCGGCAGGCGCTCGAATATCGCCAACCGGCCGCACGCCGGCACCCCGGACGCCGGTGAGCGAGTCGCCCAGGTCGTGCCGCGCCCGGGCCGCGAGGGTCTCGAGCCGGGCGACGACGTCGGGATGAGCGGCAGCCACGTTCCTCGTCTCACCCGGATCGTCGACGAGGTTGTAGAGCGATGTGGACATGGACTCGACGCGGTAGCCGTGGCGGCTGGCGATGCCTCGCACACCCGAGAGCGTGATCGACTCCGGCTGCATTCGGCCGTGGTTCGATGGCTTGCCATCCCGGCCCGGCGCCGCCGCCACCGTGAGATAGTCGTGCGGCAGATGGAGCTTCCAGTCCCGCTCGCGCACCGCCTGCAACTCCGTGCCCGAGTAGTACAGAAACTGATCCCGTCCGCGGCCATCGCGTTCCCCGAGGAACAGTGAGCGCATGTCGAGTCCGTCGCTCGGACCATCGGGCCGATCCGCTCCCGCCAGGGCGGCGACCGTCGCGCAGAGGTCCATCGCACTCACGATGGCATCGACCCTGCGTCCGGCCGGCACGTGCCCCGGCCAGCGGGCGATGCACGGCACCCGCATGCCCCCTTCGAACGTCGTCAGCTTGCCCTCCCGGAACGGGCCGGCGGAACCCGCGTGGCTGCCGTACGAGAGAAAGGGGCCGTTGTCCGACAGGAAGATCACGAGCGTGCGGTCGGCGACGCCGTGGGCGTCGAGCGCATGGAGGATCGCCCCCACGGATGCGTCGAGCTCCTCGACGACGTCCGCGTAGGGCCCGTGACCGCTTCGTCCCCGCCACTCCGCCGATGCGAAGATCGGCACGTGCGGCATGACCTGCGGCACGTAGAGAAAGAACGGCCGCTCGCGGCGTCGGGCGATGAAGTCGATCGCCCTTTCGGTGAATCGACGCGTGAAGGTCGATTGGTCGGGATCCAGTTCGACGATCGCGTCGCCGTCGTAGAGCGGCAGGGGCGGCATCCCCGGAACGGTCGGGTGCAGCGGACCATTGTCGTTCGAGTACGGGATGCCGAGGAACTCATCGAAGCCACGACGAGTCGGCCAGAATGGCGGATGGAGGCCGAGGTGCCACTTGCCGA
>DNLZ01000452.1:11659-15254 GCA_003488325.1 Planctomycetaceae bacterium | reverse complement strand
GGAAGGCGGTCGCCCGGGCCTGATATCCTTCCGGTCGGCCGGGCTTCTTCCGGCCGACCGGGGGACCACCATGACGATGCCCGCAGCCGTGCGTCCGTGCTTCATGCTCGGCGTGGCCGTGATCCTCGCGGTGGCGTCGTCGCCCGTCGGGGCGGCTCCACCGCGGCCGCCGAACATCGTCTTCATCCTCGCCGATGACCTCGGCTGGACCGATCTCGGCTGCGCGGGAAGCCGGTACTACGAGACGCCGCAGATCGATCGACTCGCCGCCGAGGGAACGCGGTTCACGAACCATCACCACTGCCAGAACTGCACCCCGACCAGAGCCGCGCTGATGAGCGGGCAGTATGGCGCCCGCACCGGGGTCTATACCGTCGGCGGCATCGATCGCTTCGACTGGAGCATGCGGCCGCTCCGGCCCGTGCAGAACGTCGTCGATCTGCCCCTCGATCGCGACACGGTGGCCGATGTCCTCCGACGGGCGGGCTACGCGACGGGGATGTTCGGCAAGTGGCACCTCGGCCAGAAGGCCGCCCACCATCCGCGGCGTCGCGGCTTCGACGAGGCGATCGTGTCGATGGGCAGGCACTTCGACTTCGTCACCGACCCGCCCGTCGACCATCCACGTGGCCAGTATCTCGCCGATTTCCTCACCGATCGGGCGGTCGAGTTCATCGGGCGGCACAAGGACCGCCCCTTCTTCCTCTACCTCCCCCACTTCGGCGTGCACTCGCCGCATGACGCGAAGCCGCAGCTGGTGGCCCGCTTCAAGGACAAGCCTTCCGAGGGTGGGCATCACGACCCCACCTACGCGGCGATGATCGCGTCGATCGACGTGAGCGTCGGGCGGGTCGTGCGGGCGCTCGACGAGGCCGGCCTCACCGAGCGGACGATCGTGATCTTCTCGAGCGACAACGGAGGCGTGGGAGGGTACGAGCGCGAAGGCCTGCGCGACCGGGGCAGGAAGGACGTGACCGACAACGCGCCGCTCCGCAGTGGCAAGGGCAGCCTCTACGAGGGCGGCATCCGCGTGCCGCTGATCGTGCGCTGGCCCGGGGTGACGCGGCCCGGAACGACCTGCGACGAGCCGTCGATTCATGTCGACATCCTGCCGACGTGCGTCGAGGTGGCCGGCGCCACCGCGCCGCGCCAGGCCCTCGACGGGGTGAGTCTCGTGCCGCTGTTTCGCGATCACGAGGCGCGGCTCGACAGGGACGCGATCTTCGCGCACTTCCCGGGCTACCTCGGCATCGGCGTCGATCGCTGGCGCACCACGCCGGTGAGCGTGATCCAGTCGGGCGACTGGAAGCTGATGGAGTGGCTGGAGGACGGCCGTCTCGAGCTCTTCAACCTCCGCGATGACATCGGTGAGACCACGAACCGCGCGGCGGAGATGCCGGCCAAGGCGGCCGAGCTGCACGCGCGGCTCGTGGGCTGGCGCACGCAGGTCTCCGCGCCGATGCCGCGGCCCAACACGCCGGTCACCCGGGACAGACCGGGGCCCGCGGGCAAGGGTCGAGGTGCGAAGCGGGGTTCCGGCACGACGGCCCCGCGCGGGTGAGCGCGCGGTGCGAACCGCGACGCACCGCTCGATCTGTTATCCTCTCGCCCGATCGACCCGATCCCGTCCGCTGCAGGGGGAGGAGACCGCATGCACGAATCGCATCTCTCGTCCGCGTCGTCCACGTCCGATGCCGCTCGAGGGCCGTGGTACGCGGAGATGAACCGCTACCACTGGTTCGTCCTCATCGTGGCCGCCCTCGGCTGGCTGTTCGACTGCCTCGACCAGCAGCTCTTCAACCTCGCCCGCAAGCCCGCCATGGAGTCGCTGCTCGCCAGCGCCGGGGCCGCGGCCGATCCGAAGGCCGTGGACTTCTACGGTGGACTCTCCACGTGCATCTTTCTCGCCGGATGGGCCACCGGCGGGCTGATCTTCGGGGTGATCGGCGATCGGTTCGGCCGTGCGAAAACGATGATGATCACGATCCTCATCTATTCGCTCTGCACGGGGCTGTCCGCGCTGTCGTGGGGCTTCTGGGACTTCGCGTTCTACCGCTTCCTGACCGGTCTCGGCGTGGGTGGGGAGTTCGCCGTCGGCGTGGCGCTCGTCGCCGAGGTGATGCCGGAGCGTGCGCGCCCCTACGCCCTGGGGCTGTTGCAGGCGCTGTCGGCGGTCGGCAATTTCGGGGCGGCCCTCATCGGCATCGGGTTGGGACTCGCCCAGCAATCCTTCGAGAACGGCCTGATCGCGGGCTGGGAGCCGTGGCGGTGGAAGTTCGTGATCGGCGCGCTGCCCGCGATCCTGGCGCTCGTCATCCGGGCGGGGCTCAAGGAGCCCGAGCGCTGGCAGGAGATGCGGCGACAGGCCGCCCAAACCGGCGTCGCACTCGGAGGCTACCGGTCACTCTTCGCCGACCGCCGGTGGCGCCGCAACGCCATCGTCGGCATGCTCCTGGCGTGCGCCGGCGTGATCGGACTCTGGGGAATCGGCTTCTTTGCGATCGATCTCCAGCGGAGCGTGCTCAAGAAGACGTTCGAGGCCCAGGGGCTCTCGGGCAGCGATCTCGCGGGACGGCTGACCATCTGGTCGGGCGTGGCATCGATGATGATCCAGATCGGGTCCTTCACGGGCATGATGCTCGCGGCCCGCATCTGCCAGAAGCTCGGCCGGCGGGCATTCTTCGCGATCTTCTTCGTGGCCGCCATGGTGACGACGATGATCGTCTTCCGCTACCTCGACGACATCAGCGACTTCTGGTGGATGCTGCCGATGATGGGGTTCGCCCAGTTGTCGCTCTTCGCGGGCTATGCGATCTACTTTCCCGAGCTCTTTCCCACGCGACTGCGGAGCACCGGCACGAGCTTCTGCTACAACGTCGGCCGCTTCGTCGCCGCGAGCGGACCGTTCCTGCTGGGCCAGCTGTCGAGCACGGTCTTCGCCGGCTCTCCCGAGCCGATGCGGCCCGCGGGGCTCGTGATGTGCCTCGTCTTCCTGCTGGGGCTGGCCGTCCTGCCCTTCGCACCCGAAACGAAGGGCCGGCCGCTGCCCGAGGACTGACTCGACGAGTGCCGCGTCATGCCGGGGTCGCGCCTCGCGGGCTCGACGGGTTCTCGGGACGGCGCGGAGTGGGCGCACCGCGCCGCGTTCGTCGCCCGACCAGGTGCCCATGCCGGTGGCACCCGCTGCCTTCCGGCCCTCCGGCGCGTCGCTGCCTGGATGCCGGGGGTGACTACCCGTGCACCTTGCGCACGATCTTCTCCATCTCCGCGGCGGTGTAGGCCCGGCAGGTGGACGTGTGCACGTTGCCCTTGGCACCGAGGTGCAGGATGGCGGTCGTGGCGGCGTCTTCATCCGGGGCTTCGAGGATCAGCAGGCCGTCATGATCGCCCGTCGTCCAGTAGATCTCCTTCACCTTGGCACCGAACTTCTTCACCTCGGCCTTGAAGCCCGCGGCCCGCTTGGTCGAGTGGTCGATGTCCTTGATGCCCTGCTGGGTGAACTTGATCGTCGTGATGAAGGTCTTCACTCAAGGGTCTCCGTGGGAAAAGGATCGCGGCTCATGGTCATGATGATCGTGGTCGCGGCACATGGTAC
>DNLZ01000452.1:0-11338 GCA_003488325.1 Planctomycetaceae bacterium | reverse complement strand
CGCCGGCCGGCTATGGCGAGAGCACGTTGAGCACCGCGGGGATGGAGCACTGGCCGCCGTCGGGCTCACACCGCAGGTGGAAGATGCGCCGGCCGGGCTTCGTGATCGGCGCCGCCGTGATGAAGAACTCCCGTTCGGTCTGACCATCGACGATCAGGAGGCCGTTCAAGCCGGTGTTGGCCACGAACACGCCGTGCGGCAGGTTGCGTCCGGCCTCGTCGCGGCCGAAGCCCACGGGGCCCTTCTGGTCGTGGCGCATGATCCGCACCCGGGCCTGGATCGTCTCGCCCGGTCGGATGGCGAACTCGAGCGGGCTCGCGTCCGGTCGGCCGGTGCCATCGGCGGCGAGGATCTCGGCGGTCACCTTCGCTGCCGGGGCGATCGCCAGCGTGCCGAGGTCGCCGAGCGGCTTCGCGACCTCCGCGCCGGCGAGGTCCGCCCTGGCAGTGACCGTCACCGCCTTGCTCGCGGCCTCGTCGGGCGCCGTCGCGTCGGCCGCCGCGGAGAGCACGCCCAACGCCTGCTTCTGGCCGGCCTCGATCACGAGCGGTCCGTGGAACGTGAATCCGGCCGGCAGATTGGCCACGTCGATCGTCACCGGCCCCTCGAAGCCCTCCAGCCGGTCGACCGTGAACGTGAGTTCGCGGCCGCTGCCGGGGCTCACCTTGGGGTCCCGGCCGCCGATCGAGACGGTGAACGACGGTTGAGGCGGCCGGATCGTGAGCGCGTACCGATACGCGGCCGCGTCGCCCGTCGCGCCGAAGCCCCGCACGTCGGTGACGCGGACGACGTAGTCTCCGTCGGCCGGCGGCGTGAAGACGAGCTGCGAGTCGGTGCCGAGGCGCCTCGCCGGGTCGTCGTCGTTCTCGTGGAAGAGGCGGAAGACGGGCAGGCCGTTCGGAGCCGGGACGCTCCCGGGGGGCAGCGGTTCCACGATCCAGGCGGGCTCACCGAGCGCGTGGACCACGGGCGTGGTCCCGAAGAAGGTGTGGCGCGAGCCGAACCCCGGATACACCTTGAAGCCCGAGTCGGGACCGCGCGGATAGAGCCAGAGCTTCACCACCTCGCCGCCCGCGTAGAGGTATTCGTCGAGTTCCATCTCGGTCCAGTTTTGGACGCGGAAGTCGTCCGATGTCGACGAGTCCTTGCCCCGGAAGGTGAACCACGAGTCGCGCGTCGCCCGCAGCACGACCTGTTCGACCGGGGCACCGGCGGCATCGAGCACCTCGATCCGCGAGTCGAGCTTCGAGGCGACCTTCGAGCCGGGCCGGGCCGCGTCGAGATCGATGAGCACCGGCTCGCCCGCCTTCGCGGCCACGCGGAAGCAATCGGCGTCGCCGGGAGCGCCGATGGCACCCGAGACCCTCGCGGGCAGGGGGATCGGCTGCGCCCGCTCCGCGGTGTCGTTGGACTCCGCCTCCGCCACCTCGGCGACCGTGTGGGGCTGGGCCGGCGCGGCATCGACGCGGGCCGTCGACGGTGCCTCAGCGGGGGCCGGGCCCTTCTGCGGGCCTCCTGCGACCGCGACGGCGACGAGCGATCCATCCATGCGGCCGAGCAGGAACCGGCCGGCCTCCGCCGGGAATGGCACGATGGCCGACACGAGATCGGTGTGGGCCGGGAGGTCGTCGAGCCGCTCGAGGGCCGGAACACTCCATGCCGAGACCGACCGATCCTCGGCTGCGGTCACCAGCCGCGTGCCGTCGCGCGAGATGCCGAAGGCGACGATCGGTGACTCATGGGCGAACCGCGCGTGCAGGGCGGGGTTCGCCGCGGGTGCGTCGAGCGACGCGAGCCGCCAGAGATGGATGCGGCGATCGCGACCCGCGGCGACGACATGCCGGCCGTCGGGCGTGACATGCACGGCGAACACCTCGGCCTGCGGCTCCTTGAGCGTGTCGAGCCGGACGCCGTCCGCCACGCGCCAGAGCTTCACGGTCTCATCGGCGCTCGCCGACGCGAGGACCTTCCCCGACGGATGCCAGGCGAGATCGAAGACGGCGCCGTTGTGCACGTCGATCGATCGCAGGAGCGCGCCGTCGGCCACGTTCCAGAGCTTGACCGACCGGTCGTACCCGGCCGTGGCCAGAACCGCGCCATCCGGAGAGAGCTCGGCGTCGCCCAGCAGGTCACGGTGTCCACGAAAGGTGCGGATGAGTGCGCCGGTGCCGGCGTCGCGCACCTCCGCCACGCCGGAAAGGCCGGCGACACCCCCTGCGACGACGAGCGTGCGGCCAGCGGGGCCGAAGTGCACTGCCATCACCCGCCCCGGCAGGTCATCGAGCGACGCCACGATCGGAGCCGCGGCGGGGTCGCCGCCGGCTGCCGCGGCGAGGTCGTGGATCGTGAGGGTGCGGCCGCGGGCGACGGCGGCACGCGTGCCGTCCGGCGAGATCGCGAGCGCCGTGATGGGCAGTCGTCCGGCGTAGGCGGGGAGCGTGGGCACGACGAGCGTGTCGAGCAGGGACGCGTCCACCGCAGGGCCCGTCGCACCCGTGGCGATCCACTCGCGCAGCACCGCCACCTCGGCGGCCGAGGGCTGGGGTTCGTCGGCCGGCGGCATGTGGTCGGCCGCCGTGCTTGCGATCCGGCGAAGCATCACGGATCCGTCGGGGTCGCCCGCCATGACGGGGTCGCCCGACTCCGCGCCTCCCTTGCGGAGCGAGGCGAACCGCTCCACGGAGAGTTCCCCCTCCATGTCGGCGTCGTTGTGGCAGCCGGCGCAGTACGTGCGGAGGATCGGTACGACGTCACGCTCGTAGGTCGGCGCGGCCAGGGCGACCGCCGGGACGAGCCCCGCGAGGGCCGCCCTGAAGCAGTCACGAAACGCCGTCACGAACGGCCTCGCGTTCCGCCGCCGAAAGTGCGACGCGCGGTCGCCGCCAGCCCGGTGCGTCGTGCGAACGATCATGGCCCGCGCCTCCTCTTGCATGCGTGTGCAGTCATCCGGCCGTTTCCTCATCGCCCCCGTGCCGTGGGTGGTGCGCGGCCGCAGCCGAGTGAAGCGCCGCCGGGTGGAAGCGGACGCTCGGTGGCCTCGGCGGTGGTCGGGGGGATCTCAGTGCCGAAACAGGAACTCCCGGCTCGTGAGCAGGGACCAGTACATGTCCTCGACGATCTCGCGACGCTCCGCCGCCGGAACGGCCGCGAGCATCTCCTCGAATGGCTTCCGCTCGGCGTCGGTCGGCGGGCGTCCGAGGCACCGCCACCAGGCGTCGGTCACGAGCGCCGGCGGCTCCGGCTCGGTGGCGAGGAGCTGCGTGATGCGCCCGGCCTTGGCCGCGAGCCTGTCGTTGAGCGTCGAGCCGTTGGCGAGGTTGAGCACCTGCACGAGGCTCGGCTGATTCGACCGCTCGCACTCGCAGGTGATGTCGCGGGCGTTGCGGCCGAACGTCTTGAGGAAGGCGTTCTTGACCGCCGAGTCGCGCAGCTGCACGGCCCGGGTGTCGGTGTCGTACGCCTTGGGGAGCTTCTCGGTCGAGCCGTCGTTGAGCGCGACCTCCGTGTAGGCGTCGTGGACGCCGGTGACGTCGGCGATGCAGTCGGACAGCACCTCGGCCATGAGTCGTCGCGGGTAGGCCCGCGCGAACCAGCGGCGGTCGGCGACGTTGCCGGGAACCGGATCGGCGGAGCGGGCGTAGGTCTCCGACAGCATGATCAGCCGCATGAGCGGCTTGAGGTCGTAGCCGTGCTCGACCGTGAACGCCGCAAGCGCCGCGAGCAGGGGCTCGTTGCTCGCCGGGTTGGTGGCACGCAGGTCGTCGACTGGATCGACGAGGCCGATCCCGAGGAAGTTGGCCCACACGCGGTTGACGATCGCGCGGGTGAAGTAGGGGTTGGCGGGCGACGTGAGCCAGTCGGCGAGCGCCTCGCGTCGATCGGTCGGATCGTCGACGGGGAGCGGCTCGCCGTCGAGGGGTGCCGGGGGCTGCGGCCGGCCCGTGCGCGGCTGCAGGAGATCGCCGCGCGCCTCGACGTAGAGCGTGCGCAGCCCGTCGCCGTTGCGACCGTCGCCACCCCAGCCCTTCGCCCGGACGCGTGCGAACAGGTTGGCGAAGGCGTAGTACTGGTCGTTGGTCCATTTCTCGAGCGGGTGGTTGTGGCACTTCGCACAGCCGATCGAGAGCGAGAGGAAGGCCTGGCTCACGTTCTCGGCGAGCGTCTCGGGATCCTGGTTCACGGCGAAGTAGTTCGTCGCGCCGTTCTCGAGGCTGGAGCCGCGGGCGGTGACGACCTCCCGCACGAGCCGGTCCCACGGCGCGTTCTCCGCCACCCGGTCGCGGATCCAGCGGTAGTAGGCGTCGACCGCCGCGGGACGCAGCTTCGAGCCCGTCACGAGCAGCACGTCGGACCACTTGTAGGTCCAGTAGTCCACGAACTCCGGCCGGGCGAGGAGCAGATCCACGGTGCGGGCATTCCGCCCGGGCGACGTGTCGGCGAGGAACGTCTTGACCTCCTCGGGCGACGGGAGACGGCCGATCGTGTCGAGGTACGCCCGCCTGACCCAGGTCGTGTCGGCGGCACGCGGGGACGGCACGAGGCGGAGCTTCTCGAGCTGCGCGAGGACGAGATCGTCGATGACGTTGGCGCGGGGGGCCTTCGTGAACGTCTCCGGTGGCACCTCGTTCGGGAAGGGTGCGATCACACGGCCGACGGCGATCTGGGAGGAGAACCACGCGGTGACGGCGCCGGCGCCGTGCCCCACGACCGTGACGACGCCGTCTGCCGCCACCGACGCCACCGTCTCATCGGCCGACGTGAACCGGGCCCATCGCGTGACGTCGCGGCTCGATCCGTCGTCGTAGCGTGCCGTCACCGTGAGCGGCACGGAGGCGCCGGGCGCCGCCGTCGACTCCGCCGGTGCGAGGTCGATGCCGACGAGTCGCTTCTCATTCGCCGCCGGCCCGGGGCAGCCGGCGGCGATCCACGCCGCGAGGATGCGGTAGTCGTGGCCATCGACATCGAGCCGCCTGCCCCCCTTGTGCGGCAGCGCGGTGGTGGGCTTCGTGAGGATCAGGCTCGCGCCGGGCTCCGCCAGATCGACCCGCCTGCCGCGGGCCTCCCGGGTCATCGTGAGATGGTCACTCGCCGGATCGTAGCCGAAGAGCGAGAGGCGAAAGCCTCCCTTGCCGGCGAGCGCACCGTGGCACCCGCCGCCGTTGCAGCCCGCCTTCGACAGGATCGGCACGACATCGAGGAGGAAGCTTGGCGTGGGGGCTTCCGCCACGGCGGCGGCCGCCGGCTCGGCTGCCGCGGGGAGCGCGAACCCCGCGAGGGCGCCGATCACGAATCCACACGAGACGACGGACCTGGCGCTGCGTGAGACAGGCATCGAGTCGCTCCGAACGGGGACGGACGGCGGGCACCCGGACGCTAGGCGAAGAGTTCGCGGATCGGCTCGGTGCCGAAGTCGGTCAGTGCGAACGGGCGGCCCGCCGGGCCGGGGAGGTGGCTCGTGTGGTCGAGGCCGAGTGAATGGAAGATCGTCGCCACGACGTCACCGGGGCCGACGGGTCGCTCCGCGGGGAACCCGCCGATCGTGTCACTCGCTCCCACGACCCGGCCCCCCTTCACGCCGCCGCCGGCGAAGGAGCAGGTGAAGCACTGCGGCCAGTGATCGCGACCGCCGGCCGGGTTGACCTTGGGCGTGCGGCCGAACTCGGCCAGGCCCGCGACGAGCGTCTCGTCGAGCAGTCCCCGCGTGTGGAGATCCTCGATGAGTGCGGAATAGGCCTGGTCGTACATCGGGCAGACGATGTCCTTCATGCCCTCGATCGACGTGAACGGCTTCGAGCCGTGGATGTCCCACGTGATCTCGTCGAACACGGTGAGGAACGTGTTGATCGTGACGAACCGCACGCCGCTCTCGACGAGTCGTCGGGCGAGCAGGCAGCACTGGCCGAACCGGTTCATCCCGTACCGCTCCCGCACGGCCTCGGGCTCGCGCGACAGGTCGAAGGCCTCGCGCGCCTGGGAACTCGTCATGAGGCGGTACGCCGCCTGAAAGTTGTCGTCGAGCAGCCGGGCATCCTCGCTCGCCTCGAAGGCCCGCGTCGTGGCATCGACCACGTCACGCATCTTCCGCCGCCGGTCGAGCCGGGTGACTCCGATCTGGTCGGGGGGCAGCAGGTCGGGCACCTTGAAGTTGGGCTGGGACGGATCCGCCATGAGCGCGAACGGATCGTGCGCCTTGCCGAGAAACCCTCCTGCCTGACCGTTGGGCAGGTTGCCGCCACCGCGTCCCATCAGCTGGGGGAGCACGACGAAGGCGGGCAGGTCGCTGCGACGACCGAGCAGGTGGTCGGCCACGCTGCCGGCATGCGGCGTGTGGATGCCGCCCGTGAACCGACGGCCCGTCTGCATCATCTGCCAGCCCGCGTCGTGCACCGCCGCGCCGTCGTGCCGGCATGAACGCACCAGTGAGAAGCGGTCGGCGACCGTCGCATGCCGCGGCAGGAGTTCGGAGATCTCGAAGGCGTCGGACTTCGTGCGGATCGGCTTGAACGGCCCGCGGATCTCGGCCGGCGCCTCCGGCTTCATGTCCCAGAGGTCGACGTGGCTCGGGCCGCCGAGATTGAAGATGAGGATGCACGACCGCTTCTCGTGGCCCGGCCGCACCTTGCCCTCGGCGGCCGCCCGTGCGTACTGCGGCAGGGAAAGCCCCACGGCACCGAGGGCGCCGACCTGCAGGAAATCCCTGCGGGAGCGACCGCGGCCGCAGAGCACCGCCCGATCCCTGGGGGTGGCGACGTGGAATTCGAGCATGGTGCGACTCCCGAGGGCGTCATACCGGGGGGACGACGGTGAGGCACCACCGTCCGGGACGCAATTCCGTCTATTCTAGCCTCCTCCAGGCCCTGTCCTCCACAGGGAAGGACGCACCGGGAGGGATCTCTCGTGGATTCACGTCATGCGGCGGTGGCGGTGATCGCCCCGCTCCTCACCCCTCTGCCTCTGATCGTCGCCCTCGTGACCATGCCTTCCGCGCACGGGCAGATCGTGACCGCCCATCGCGGCGCGTCGCACGACGCCCCGGAGAACACGCTCGCCGCCTTCCGCCTCGCGTGGGAGCAGGGCGCGGACGCGATCGAGGGCGACTTCCGCCTCACCGCCGACAACGCCGTCGTCTGCATGCACGATGCGGACACGCGCCGCACCTGCGGGACCGACCACGTCGTGGCCGCCACGCCCCTGGCGACGCTCCGCGCGCTCGACGCCGGCACGTGGAAGTCGCCCGACTTCGCTGCCGAGCGCTGTCCGACGTTCGCCGAGGTGCTCGGGACGGTGCCGCCGGACCGGCGATTCTTCGTCGAGCTCAAAACGGGTCCGGAGATCGTGCCGGTGCTGCGGCGGGAGATCGACTCGGCCGGTGCCCTCCGCGCGTCGCTCGTCGTCATCGCCTTCGACGAGCGGACCGTGGCCGCCTGCAAGCGGGAGCTCCCCGCCATCCCGGTGCACTGGCTGACCGGCTTCAAGGAGCAGCCGAAGGGCTCGGGCCGGTGGACGCCGACCGCAGCCGAGGTGGCGGCGACCGTGCGTCGGTCGGGTGCCGACGGCGTCGGTCTGCGTGGCGAGCGGCGGGTCGTCGATCGGGCGTTCGTCGCGGCGCTCGCGGCCGCCGGCGTGCCGGAGTTTCACGTGTGGACGGTCGACGACCCGGACGACGCCCGGTTCTTCGCCGAGGCCGGCGCGATGGGGATCACCACGAATCGGCCGGCCCTCATCCGCGCGGCGCTGGGCCGCTGAACGCGATCCGTCGGCGCGTCCGATCTCCATGTGGCTCGGGTCCGCCCTCTCCCTGTGGCGCACGCCTCCGGGCGTGCGAATGCGGTCTCATTCCACCCGGCGCTGCCCGCGCCCCGTCGCCGGACGTGCGCTGTGGCCCTCCAGGCCTTCGCTCACTCGATGCCTCCGTCGCTCCGGCATCCTGCCTGCGCTCGTCGGCATCCGCCGGCTCCGAGGGCGTGGGCAGCCCCTTTCCCTGAGTTCTGATGGATGGCCCGGCAGTGATCACTCGTAGATCGGGAAGAACGTGTTGAAGGCGGCCTCGCAGAAGACGCCCGGGTCGTTGAAGCGGCGGCCGCGGTCGAGGGCCGTGATGGCGGCCATCTGTTCGGCGGACAGGGCGAAGTCGAAGAGGGCGATGTTCTCGCGGAGCCGCTCCGGCCGCGACGTCTTCGGGATCACGCCGGTGCCACGCTGCACACCCCAGCGCAGGAGCACCTGAGCCGGCGTACGGCCGACGGCCCGCGCGGTCGCGACGACGACGGGATCACCGAGGACGCTGTCGGACTCGGTCGCCATGCCGAGCGGCACGTAGGAGGGCGAGCCCAGCGGCGAGAACGCCGTCACCGCGATCCCCTCGTCACGGCAGAAGCGCAGGAGCTTCTCCTGTGCGAGCGAGGGATGGAGCTCCACCTGCAGCACCGCGGGCCGCACGCCGGCATACGCGAGCAGGTCGCGGAGCAGCGACACGCCGTAGTTGCACACGCCGATGTGTCCGACGAGGCCGGCGCGCACGAGCTCCTCCATCGCCCCCCACGTGTCGGCCAGCGGCACACGGGCCGCCTGCATCCGCGGGTGGGCCGCGTCGGGGTCGTGGAACCATCCGGGTGGATAACGGTGCTCGGGCGCGACGTACGCCAGCGCGATCGGGAAGTGCACGAGGTAGAGGTCGAGGTGGTCGAGGCCGAGGTCGCGCAGCGTGCGCTCGCACGCGGGCCGCACGTGGCGTGGATCGTGGAACGTGTTCCAGAGTTTCGAGGTCACCCAGAGCTCGTCCCGGCGACAGAGGCCGGTCGCGAGCGCGCGACGGATGCCGTCGCCGACCTCCGC
This sequence comes from Planctomycetaceae bacterium, assembly GCA_003488325.1. Taxonomy (GTDB): domain Bacteria; phylum Planctomycetota; class Planctomycetia; order Pirellulales; family UBA1268; genus QWPN01. The sequence goes on along the minus strand of DNLZ01000452.1, from coordinate 2,503 downwards.
CTCGTTGCCGTAATCGCACGCGCTGTCGAGGTGGCGGTAGCCGACGCGCACCGCCTCCACGACGAGCCCGGCCACGTCGGGCTTCTCGATCTTCCAGAGGCCGAGTCCGACCGGTGGAGGGACGGGGGATGCGGCCACGGGTCGGGCTGTCGTCTGCATGGGTGGGGCTTTGGCCTCGGGTGTTTCCTCACGGCCAGGCGGCCGCAGGAGGATCGGTCAGTCGGGGAGCTCCCGGCCCTGAGTCTCGGGGAGGAATGCCAGGAACAGAAGGCCTGCGAGGAAGAACCCTCCGAGGCAGGTGACGGCCAGCCGCAGGTCGAGGGTCGCCTTCATCCAGGCGGAGAGCCAGATGAGCACCGGGGCCGCCAGCATGCGGCCGGTGTTGAAGCAGAACCCGGAGCCCGTGGCCCTCAGGTGCGTGGGGAAGAGGGTCGGGAAGTACGCCGCGTATCCCGCGTGGATGCCCTGTGCGAAGAATCCGAACAGCGGCAGGAGCACGAGCAGGAGTGGATAGCCGCCCCACGCCGACGGCACCCAGCAGACGAGCGGCGTCATGATCGAGGCGGCGACGTGCATCAGCGCGAAGGTGCCGCGACTGCCCAGCCGCGCGGCGATCGGCCCGAAGGCGAGCATGCCGCAGCCCGCCCCCGCGGTCTGGACGAACCCGAAGGCGATCTTCGATTTGGTGGCCCACTCCGGGTCGCCCGCGCGCCGGAGCAGGTCGGCGGCGATGTCCTGACCGGCGACGACGACGCCCCAGAACGTGGCGAGCCCCACCATCGCCAGGAGCGCGCCCCACACCGCCCGCGGCCGCCAGACCGGGTCGCCGAGCAATTCCCTGAAGCTTCCGAGCCGGTCCGCTCGCTCCGCACGCGCCTGCTTCCAGGCATCGGGCTCGCGGATGGAGAGCCGCACCCAGAGCACGAGAATCGCCGGCAGCACGCCGAGGAGGTAGGCCGAGCGCCACTGCGTCCCGACGACGAGTCCGGCGGCGGCCGCCAGCCACAGGCCGCCCACGCTCGTGGCGTGGAAGATGCCGCCGGCCCGCTCGCGTGCCTCGCGCGGAAACACCTCCGAGACGAGCGCCGCGCCCACCGCCCACTCGCCGCCGACCCCCATCGCCACGAGGAACCGCAGCGCTCCCACGTGCCACGTCTCGGTGGCGAGGGCCGTGAGTCCGGAGAAGACGGAGTAGAAGAGGATCGTCAGGGCCATCACCGGGTTGCGGCCCCAGCGGTCGGCCAGTGACGAGAAGATCCAGCCTCCGAGCGTGCCGCCGATGAGGAAGATGCCGAGGAATCGTTCCCCCCAGATCCTCACGAGCGGATCGTCCCCGGGGACACCGAGCAGGTCGGGCAGCATGTCGCCGCGGGTGATGTTGTAGAGCTGTCCCTCGAAGGCGTCGAAGACCCAGCCCAGCGAGGCGACGGTGAGCACCAGCCACTGATAGCGGGTGACGCCGGCGTACCACGGCCGGTCGGCGGACTCGGCGGGTGCCGCGGGGCTCATCGCGGAGCCTCGGGGCATGAACGGGTGGATGCGTGGATCGTGGCATCCAGCCGGCCCGCGATCGGCACCGCGCGGCCCGTGCGGATCGACTCCTCCGCGAGCAGGCACAGTCCGGCCGACCAGAGGCCGTCACGGGCGTTCGCCACGGGCGGCGCGCCGTCACGCACGCACCGCACGCACGCCGCGATCTCCTCGCGGAGCTCGAACACCTCGCCGCTGGTCCTCGCGAGGGGCGGCTCGGCGAGCGACTCGCCGTCGAACACCTTGAGAAAGAAGGCCGGCTCCGTGGTGCGGTCGAGCGCGCCGCTCCAGCCGGCCCACACGGCGCCGCGCGTGCCGGTGACCTTCACGGTCTGGTGATGCTCGAACGCCGCGAGCGTCTGCGAGACGACGGCGTAGGCGCCGTCGGGCCAGCGGACCATCGCGCTGAAGTTATCGAAGAGCTCCGGGCGGGCCGGATCGCGTGAGTTGGCATAGGCGACGAGCTCGACCGGGTCGCCGGCGTCGGCGAGGTACCACCGGGCCAGATCGAAGAAATGGATCGGCTCCTCGAGCACCCAGCTGCCGACGCGCTCGGGGTCGTATCGCCAGCCCGACGCGCCCAGCCGGTAGGGCTTGCGGGAGAGCTCCACGAGCACGTACTGCGGTCGGCCGATCGTGCCCGCCTCGATGATCCGGCGGATCTCGCCCCATTGGCTCGAGAGTCGCAGCTCGTGCCCCACCGCGAGTCGGTCGCCGTGCCGCGACGCCGCCGCCGCGATCGCCCGGCAGTCGTCCAGCGTCGTCGCCATCGGCTTCTCCAGCAGCACGAAGCGCCCGGCGGCGAGCGCGTCCTCGGCCAGCGTGCGATGGGTGTGGCTCGGCGTGACGATGTCGACGATCTCGCAGTCGGTTTCCGCGATCATCGCGCGGGCGTCGGCGAAGATGCGCGCCTGCGGATGGGCGAGCGCCGCCTCGGCCCGCGTCCGCTCCGTGGGGGCCGCGACGGCGACGA
>DNLZ01000137.1 GCA_003488325.1 Planctomycetaceae bacterium | reverse complement strand
CACCATCTGCCCCTGCATCCACGCGGGCCCCGCGCCGGCATCCACGGGATTGCTGATGAGATGGGCCGCCGCATCGGCGGCCGACAGCGTCTTGGTGATCACGAAATCGGTCGCCGCGAAGCCGATGAGCACGAGGACGACCAGCTTCGCGCCCCAGCCCCGGAACATCCGCTCGATCATGCCGATCGAGCCGACGCCGTCGGGGGTCTCACCGGCCACGTGCCGGTAGATCGGCAGGGCACCGCACAGCGTCACGAGGACGAGCACGAGCGTTGCCAGCGGAGCGAGCGTGCCCGCGCCCTCGAAGGCGATCGACGGCTGATAGCCGAGGGTGCTGAAGTAGTCGACCCCGCACAGGCACATGATCAGCCACCAGGCATAGTGGCGGTGATCGGAGTGCGGCTGGCTCACGGGTCTCGTCCTCGCGGCATCGCCCGGCACCGGTCCTGTGCCGAACGCCGGCAGCGTGACGGGAAGCGACCGACCGCGGGTGATCTACGGACAAACTGGCGGGATTAAACCAGACCCCCGCACCTGCGGCAAATCGGCCCTGGTCACGCGGGGTGGGTCACGAGCGGGCGTGCCCTCGCGCGGCATCCACTGCCAAACGGCCTCGCTCCCTGGCGTGGCCTGTCGTCAGTTGTCGGCGGGCCGGTCAGGCATGTGCCGAACGCCGAGCCACCTGACGAGATGCTCATCGGCGATGTGGCGACTGACGCGCTGCCAGAGCGTGGACACGTCGTCACTGAAGACGAACGCGTGGGTGGCCGCCGTGATCGCCCACGACCCCGAGGCCAGCTCGCCCTCGAGCTGTTCGGGTCCCCAGCCCGCGTATCCGGCGAAGACGCGAAGCGGTTCGGCCCCGGACTCCACGAGCGCCATGACCGCGTCCCGGTCCCGTGCGATGTGGACGCCCGGAACGACCTCGTACTCGGAACGCGCGGGATCGCCGTGCAGGATGCTGAGCAGTCCCTGCACGGGTCCGCCGAGCATCAGCGGCGCGTCGCGACCGCACGGCTCGCGCGTCGTCTCCTCCCACGCCGAGGCGAGCATCACCGTGCTCTCGCGGTTGAGCACGAGACCGAACGCACCGTCGTCGTCGTGATCCACCACGAGCACGACGGTACTGGAAAAGTTCGGATCCTCGAGACCGGGGGCGGCGACCAGAAGTTTGCCGGCGAGTGAGTCCATCGGGCAGTGGGCAGCACAGGACTCGAACCTGTGACCTCCACGGTGTGAACGTGGCGCTCTAACCAACTGAGCTAGCTGCCCGGCAACGCCGCCGGATTGTAGCAGCCGCGCCTCCCCTCGCCATGCCCGGCGACCGCCACGACCGTCCCGCCGGACGCGGAGCCGTTCACGCGGATGTCGAGTCGGCCGCTTCGGCGGCTCCGTCGGCGGCGGGCGGCTCGAACCGAGGCGACGGCACGAGCGATGCATCCGAGTCGTAGCGCGTGCGCTGCCTGCCGGGCGAGCGATTCGGGAGGCGGCCATCGATCTGCGACGTCACGTCGAGTTCGCGGGCCAGCGTCGTCCACTGCTTGCGCAGGTCCCCGAGCGTGCGACCGAACGACCGGCCCACCTCGGGGAGCCGTCGTCCGTAGAGCATCACGGCGATCGCGCCGATCACGACGATTTCCAGGGGGCCCAGTCCAAACATCAGCCGCTGCCCTCACCGTGCGATCGACTCGCCATCGCCCAGCCACCTCCGGAAGGCCTTCGGTCGCGCCCGGTGCGGACGGCCCGGACGGAGTCACCTCCGGCCCGACCCGTTCCGGCGAACCGGCGATCGAGCCCCGAGCCGACTCACCGCCCCTCGGCCCGCCCGGAATCGCCGGGCCTCGCCGCCGGATCCTCCTCGATGCCCTGCACGCCCCGCTTGAATTCGACGATGCCCTCGCCGAGCGATCGCATGACCTTGGGAAGGCGGGACCCGAACAGGAGCAGCACGATCCCTGCCACGATCAGCAGCTCCATCGGTCCGAGTCCGAACATCGCCAGCGGCATGACCACCGACTCGCTTCCCGCTGCATGAATGGCCACGTGAGCGACTCCTCCGAGATGCTGAACACCTGTCACCAAGTCTAGTTGTTTCGAGATGGGGGTCAAATGCGTCGGCCCACGACCGCCGCAGCCGTGACGCCCCGCTCGCCACCTGCATCGACCGTCACGGTGTCGCGGCAATCCGGCCGCCGCGCTGATGGATCGGCAGGTAGCGGTAGTACACCTCGAGCGTGAGCGCAGCCACCGCCGTCGCATAGACCCGGCCACCGTGACCACCCCAGACAGGATCGGGGTCCCAGCTGCCGGCGTGCGGACCATCACCACCACGCTGCAGTGGCAGCAGGGCCGCCTGCAGCGCCTGATTCCAGCGGTGCCACTGGTCGCCGCCGGAGTGGAAGGAGGCCAGGGTGGCGTAGTACCAGGTGTAGGCGTTCACGCGCCGGGGATCGGGCGGGTGGCGGCCGATGAAGTCGAGCGCCTCGCGTGCCGCCGGATGATCGACCGGCATGCCGAGAAACAGCCGGCAGACCAGCGCCTCGGCCGTCATCGCCACGCTCGGTCGCTCGCCGGGCCGGTATGCCGCGAGTCCCCCCGCCTGTCCGGAAGAGACACCCTGGAGAAACGTGCGGGCCCTGGTCTCGGCGGCATCGAAGCCGCCGAGACCGGCCTGCCTGGCGGCCGACAGCACGAGGACCTGCCAGCCGAGCTGGCTCGTGTCGCCCCTGTCACCCGGCGCGTAGCGCCAGCCCCCCGTGATCGGATGCTGCGCCGCGAGCGAATGGCGCACGGCCCGCTCCAGCGGTGCACGCAGCGCCCCATCTCCGGAGAGCGCGCAGCACTCCGCCAGCGCGAGCGTCGCCATGCCATGGCAGTAGAGGCCCGCGAAGAACTCGGCATCCCCCGCGAGCGAGCCGTCGTCGCGTTGCACGTCGAGCAGGAAGCGCAGGCCCCGCTCGACCGTGTCGGCATCGGGACCGCTGCGGTGCGTGGTGCCGGCGCCGAGGAACGCCAACAGGGCGAGCCCGCTCACCCCCGTGTCACTGCGGGCACCGACCGACCCATCGTGCTGTCCGCCGGGCGCCCGACCCGTGCCGGCCCCGTGCGCGGAAGCATCCCAGCGGCCGTCGCTCGCCTGCGCCCTGACGAGCCAGGCGAGGGCCGCCTGCACGGCG
>DNLZ01000413.1 GCA_003488325.1 Planctomycetaceae bacterium | reverse complement strand
CGGCGGCTGCGAGATCACAACGAGCGGATCGTCGTGGTCGCGCCGGCGGCGGAGGCCACGGCGGCACGGGCGGTCCTCGAGACCTGCTGCCATCCGTTTCACGCCGACCTCCCGCGTGCCGAACGCGGCGGCCGTCCACGGATCACGTTCACGGGGGATCGTTTCGCCAACGACCGCGACCAGGGGCTGCTCGACCTCGTCGCGCCGGCGGGCCGACCGCAGGGAAACGACCTGCTCGATCGCTGGGCGCTCGTGATCGTCGCCGGTCGCACGCTCCCTGCGGCCGTCGCTGCCACCGCCCGGCTCTTCCTGCACGCGCTGATGGATGGCGCGGGGGGGGCCGCGGGCGTGATCGACGATCGCTTCGCCGCGGTCGGAGCGCCGCTCGCGCCGCTGACGGAGTCGCTGCGCGTCCCGCCGCCGTTCACGGCGCCCGGGTACGCCACCGGATGCCACGGCGTCTTCACCGCCGCCACACTCCTGCCAGCCGCCATCGCCGGCATCGACGTGGTGCGGCTTCTCGAGGGCGCGGTGGCGATGAACATGCGGCTCGACGAGGCGCCGCCCGAAGACAACCCCGTGCTCGGGCTGCTCGCCGCGTGGCGACGACGAGACGACGGGACGTGCCGAAGGCACCGTCTCGCGAGCGATGACGAGCGCCTCGCCCGGCTCATCGAGTGGTTCGACACCCTGCAGGATCGGTCGTTCGCGGACGCGACGCAGGGCACGACGACCCGTCTCGTGGCGGCGGAACCGCGGCGCGACCCGCTGCGGCTCCCCCCGGCGCATCCGCGGACGCCGCATGGCGACGGCCTCCCGGTCGACGACCTGATCGGGGCGACGTGGCCGGATCTCGAGGCCCGTGCCACGGCGGGCTCGTCGACCAGCGCGATCCGACTGCCCCGGGTCGACGAGCACGCGATCGGCCAGCTCGTGCAGATGCTGCTGCTGGCGACGGGCGGTGCTGCGGGCGACGCTCCTGCGACCGACCATGGTGGCCGCGCCGGGCCGCGCCTGGACCCGGTATAGTCTCCCCCGATCCCCGACGCTGCGGAGACGCGCCACATGCCGATCACGCTGACCTGGACCGGACATGCCACCTGGCTCGTCGACACCGGGCGGGGGACGCTGCTCATCGATCCCTTCTTCGATGAGTGCCCGACCTCGACGCTCAAGGCCTGCGACGTCGCGTGCGACGCGATCCTCGTGACGCATGGACACTTCGATCACGTCGCCGACCTCGTGGCCGTCGCCCGGCGCACGCGGGCACCGGTCTACTGCACCTTCGAGATCGCGACGTGGCTCGAAAGGCAGGGGGTCGAGCGGACGCGGCCGATGAACCTCGGCGGCCGTGCCGAGGTGCCCGGCGGCACCGCACGCATGGAAATCGCCCATCACTCCTCGAGCCTGCCCGACGGCACCTACGCGGGCAGTGCCGCGGGCTGGCTGCTCGACCTGCACGACCGGCGCGTCTACTTCGCGGGTGACACGTCGGTGTTCATGGACATGGAGCGGATCGGGCGGCCGCGCGACGGCCGGGGACTCGACGTCGCCGTGCTGCCGATCGGCGACACGTTCACGATGGGCCCCGAGGACTCGCTCGAGGCGATCCGCATGCTCGCACCGCGGATCGTGCTGCCGTGCCATTACGGCACATGGCCCCCGATCGCCCAGGACGCGCAGGCGTGGGCGGCCCGCGTGCGCGAGGCGGGCACGGCGGAACCGCGCGTGCTCTCCCCCGGTGAATCGCTCGTCATCGGCTGATCACGTCGGCCGGAGGAACCTGCACCTCCACCATCTCCCCCGCGACGCGCACGGGATAGACGTTCACCCGCAGCGACGCGTCGTCGCACCACGCCCCATCGCACGCGCGGAACCGCCACGCATGCCACGGGCACGTGACGACGCCGTCAGTGAACGGGCCGCTGCCGAGGGACGCGCCCATGTGGGGGCACAGGTCGTCGAGCGCGTGGTACCGCTCTCCGTCGAAGAAGACGGCCACGAGCCGGCCCGCCACCTCGTAGGTGCTGCCGGTGCCGGCGGGGATCCCGCCGACGCGTACCACGGGGGTGAAGGGCGTCTCGTCGGCGCTCACGCGTGTCGACATGGGTGCGGTCGCTCGTGCGGGGCGAGGCTGCGGTGACCCGATCGGCCGGCCCGCGGACCGTCCGCAGCCGGATGGGCCGGATATCATAGGGTCGATGGACGTGCACGCGGAGCCACGACGGCCGACACCGATCCGACTGCTGGTGCTCGACATCGACGGCACGGTGACCGACAGTCGCCACGAGGTGCCGGAGGGAACCCGCCGGGCCGTGCGGGCGCTGGTGGATGCCGGCATCGGCGTGATGCTCGCGACCGGGCGTCGCTACCGCGATGCGCTGCCCGTGGCGACAAGGCTGGGGCTCGATGCGCCGCTCGTGACGGCGTCCGGCGCGCTGGTGAAGAGCCCGCCGGGCCATCGGACGCTCCACCGCGCCCGCTTCGCAGCCGGCGTGCTCGAGCGCGTGGTCGGCACCATCGTGGCCGCGGGATACGAGCCGATCATCTACGGCGACAGTTTCGCCGAGGGCTTCGACTTCTACTGCCGTCGGCTCGAGGTCACGACTGCCGACGCCGGGGGATTCCTCGCCGAGTATCTCTCACGGAACGCGGCCGTGGCCCGGGTCCATCCCGAGCTGCTCGCCGCGCCTCCCCCCGACGCCTTCGCGGGGTTCGCGATGGGACCGCGCGAGGCGATGGAATCGCTCGAGGCGCGGCTCCACGAGGCGTGCCCCGGCGCCTTGTCGTTGCACGCGCTGCGCAGTCCCCGGTATGGCCACTGGATGTGCGAGATCGCCCCGGCGGACGTCACGAAGTGGAGTGCCGTCGCCCGCGTGGCCGCGGACCAGGGCATCGCCAGCGACGCGATCTGTGCCGCCGGCGACGACGTCAACGATCTGCCGATGATCACGGCGGCCGGCCTCGGCATCGCGATGGGCAACGCCCGTCCTGCCGTGCTGGCCGCGGCGGATCACGTGGTGGGCACGAACGACGGCACCGGCATCCGCGACATCGCCGACATCCTGCTCGCCCGGATCGCCCAGTCCCCCCCGTCGCCCGGCGTCACGACACCGGGCGGATGCGACCCGCCACGAGGCTTGTAACCCGCCCGGTCGAGCCCTATACGTCCGCCCTCGCGCGACCCCACCCGCGCGACGCGAAGGGCTTCCATGGATCTCCCGCTCCGCGCTCCGCAGGCGACGTGTGCCACCACCGGGCGTGCCTTCGCCCCCGGCGAGCCCTTCCATTCCGCGCTCGTACGCGGCGAGGAGGGACTCGAGCGGGTCGATGTCTCCACCGAGGCGTGGTCCGGGCCGCCGCCGGGTGCCGTGGCCTCCTGGCGATCGGCCTATCCCGTCGCGGGGGCCGCCGGACCGGTGCTCGCGCCGGTCGACGTCCTGCTCGATGCCCTCGAGGAACTCGGTGACGCCCCCGACGAATCGGCCGTGCGCTACCTGCTCGCCCTGCACCTGGTGCGTCGCCGCGTGCTGCGCATCCTCGACGGGCGGCCGGGCGGTGACGACGCGCTCGTCCTCGTCTGCCGGCGCAGGGAGCGGGAGTATCGCGTGCCGGCGGCCGACGTGCGGGCGGCCTCGGCCGTCGCCGATCGGCTCGCCGCGCTCCTCTGGTCGGGGGAGGCCGCATGAGCGCGCACCATGCACCGCGCCGCGCGACGGTGTCGCGAGGGGTCGCGCTCCTGCTGCTCGTGGCGGTCGTGTCGTCGAGCGGCGCCTCCTGCCCACGGGTCCTCCGCGGTTACCAGATCGGCGCGATGCCGTTGCCGCGCGCGCTGCCCGTCGGTGCCACCCTCGAGCAGGTGATGGCGACCGTGCACGACAACACCGCCCGCGTGCGCAGCCTCATGGTGCCCCAGGCCGTGCTCCTCGTGCCCGGAGTGCCACGGCTGTCGGCCCGCGTGGCCTGCGAACCCCCGCGCCGCTTCCGGCTGCAGGCGCAGACCGCGATCACCGGGCCGGAACTCGACATCGGCAGCAACGACGACCTGTTCTGGCTGTGGCTGCGACAGCACAAGCCGCCGGTCATCGCCTTCTGCGCGCACGACAAGTACGCGCAGTCGAACGCCCGCCGCCTCCTGCCGATCCGGGCCGATTGGATGCCGGAGCTTCTGGGCCTCGTGCAGTTCCGCCCCGAGGACGCGCACGACGGGCCTTTTCCGGTCGCAGACGGCCGCATCGAAATCCGCAGCCGCATCGCCGCGCCCGACGGCGACCTGTTCAAGTCGACGCTGCTCGACGGCACGAC
>DNLZ01000412.1:4134-6638 GCA_003488325.1 Planctomycetaceae bacterium | reverse complement strand
GAGACGGAGGAATACGGCATCTCGAGCCGGGTCTTCCGGGCCCGCCGGCCGCTCCATCCGCAGCGGTTCTGGGATCTGATCACCGGGCCGGCGTTCAAGGGCGTGATCCGCTCGAAGGGATTTCTCTGGCTGGCCACGCGGCCCGATTGGGCCGGCGTCTGGTCGAGCGCGGGTGCGGTGTCGAGCCTGCAGCCGGGCGGCTCCTGGCTGGCAAGCGCCCCGGAGGAGGACTGGCCGGAGGAGCTCGACCCGGACGAGATCGACGCGATCTGGGAGGAGCCGTGGGGCGACCGCCGGCAGGAACTCGTCGTCATCGGTGCCAGGCTCGCCGACGACCTGCTCGACCGGCTCGAGGCCTGCTGCCTCACCGACGACGAGATGGATGCCGGCCCGGAAACATGGCTCGCCCTGTCCGATCCCTTCCCCGCGTGGCGAATCGCGGTCGATCACGACGCCGAACCGACCGGTGAAGACGCCGCCATGTGACGCGTGATCCCGGGTCCCGCCGTGGGCGGCGAGGATGCCACGCGTCATCCGAGCAGCGTGAGGAGTGCCGCCGACCATGCGGCGACGATCCACCGCCACAGCACGAGGTGCGCGACGCAGGCGAGGACGAGGAAGAACTCGGGGGCGATGGCCGCTCGACGCCCGACGCCCGAGGACCAGCGGTACGCGACGGCCGTCGACACGCAGGCCACCGTCGCGACGACAGGCACGGCCTGCCAGCCGAGGACGGCCCCCATGAGCGCGAGGCTCGCCGCCGCGGCAGAGCGCGTCGTGAGTCCATGAGGCGGCCGACGATCCCCGCACGCGGCGGCGAAGACGCCCCCCACGACGCCGCCGAGAAGCATCCCCGCAGCCGAGACGAGAAGCCCCTGCCACAGCCATGCCGGATGCTCCGGCGGAAAGGCCGCACCGGCGACCGTCGTCGGTGGAACGACGAGCGGCACCGGGTGCAGCCACGGAAACGCCGCCGGCAGGAGACCCATGATCAGAAGCACGGACGCGACGTGCCCGACGGGCACACGACGAGCACCCGCCGCGATGATCGCCCAGGTGAAGACGAGTGCCACGCACGCGACGTGGTAGGCGTAGATGCCGATGAGATCCCACTTCGGATGGAGAACGGTCCACATCACCCCGGCGGGATCGTGCGGCTCGCGGATCGGCAGCGTGACGCCACCGGAGGCCACCTCCGCGAAGCCGAGCGCCAGACAGAACCCGGCCAGTGACGCCTCCACCAGCGGGTAGCGTGCGTCGATGAGCGCGCCGCACTGGCTGCAGCGCCCCCCCAGCAGCAGCCAGCCGAGAATCGGGATGTTGTCGCGCGGCCTGATCCGCGTGCCGCACGACGGGCAGGCGGACCGGCCGAACACGACCGAGCGGCCAGCCGGAAGCCGATGCACGACGACGTTCAGGAAACTCCCCAGCATCGATCCGACCGTGAACACCCACACCGCCCAGCCGACACCGACCAGTCCGATCCCGACGGCACTGGCGAGATCATCGTGCACGTCGAGCCCGGACGGTGACCGTTGCAGCCGCTCGTGCACCAGCGCGCCGAGCGGCCAGGCGCATCCGATGGCCAACGCGACGATCGCGCCCCGGACGACCACCATGACACGCGGATGCGGCCCGTACTCCGCCGCCGGCCGCGGCACGTCACCGGCACCACCCATCCCCGCGGCGACACCCCCGGACGACACGGCAACGCTGCCGACCGCCGGCGCCGCGGACCCTCCAGGCTCGGTGTCGAACATCGCGCGCCCCCCGGACGTCAGCCGCACGGCCGGCGGTCACCGCACCTCGAGGGCGACCGACTTCGAGTGCGCGGAAAACTCCGGCGCATAGCGGCTCTGGATGTGGGCGAATCCGCTCGACGCCGCCCCTCGGTGGGCCACCCGCAGCCCGTACTCGAAGACGTGCGTGCCACGTGGCAGCCGCTCGAAAAAGAGCCGCGTGCTCGCGTCGCGGATCGCCACGTACCAGCCGACGCCGTCCCCGAAGCGCCAGCCCGAGAGCACGTCGAGCGGCTCCGTCAGGCTCGGACGGTGATCCGCCAATTCGAGAAACTCGTAGTCCCGGTCGCTCGTGACCACGAGCCGCACGACGAGTTCATCACCCACCTCGACCGCCACACCGTCGCCGGCCGGCACGAGTTCCGGCCCCGCCTTCGTGAACCGCTTCACGAACAGCTTCTTCTCGATCGCGAGCTCCTCGCGACCCGCAGCAGGCACGTTGGCGATGTCGTCGAGATACTGCCAGTGGACGCCGCCGAAGGCCAGGCCCTTCTCGGGCTTCACCAGTGTGACCGCCGCCTTCTCCGGCGTGACCTCGCCGCGCACCAGGCGCGTCTCGAAGAATCCCGTGCCTGCTTCGACGTCCGCCGGCACGACCGCCTCGCCGCCGACCGTCATGCGCACGAGCTCCCGGGAGCCCAGCAGGTCGTCGCCGCGTTCGAGCAGGGCGCCCACCGCATCGGCCGTCGCCCGACTGCCGGGCCA
>DNLZ01000412.1:2310-3719 GCA_003488325.1 Planctomycetaceae bacterium | reverse complement strand
GTGGCGATCGGGGCCGAGGCCCAGCTCCACCACGACGGGTGCGGATCGCGCCACCACATCCCCTGCCATGCATCCTGTTCCGCACCGGGCGCCACGTCGGCGTCGACGGCACGCTGCCGGAGGCTGTCGATGATCGAAAGGGCCGCATCGCGGTGTCCGGCCCGATGCAGCACGATCGCGAGATGTCCCTGCGACCGGCGATGGTCGAGCTTCATCCATGATCGGCGGCCGACGTCGAGCGCCCACGCGACCGCCTCGGCCGCGGGCCCCTCGGCGGGCGCATCCTTGGTGAAAAAACTCCGCGCGTAGAGGGCGTAGACGCCGATCGGGGTGAGCACCATGTCGTCGGGCTTGTCGCCGAACCGCTTCAGGGCGAGCTGCTTCTCCTCGACGAGCCGGCCGTCGAGCCACGGGAGGGCCCGCAGCGCCGGCTGCACGTCGATCACGTCACCCGGCACGCCCGCCACCCGCAGCCGGCCGAAGCCGGCGACGATGCCGAGGGTGACCGAGTCGCACGTGCGGCCGCCGGGAAACCACGGCCAGCCGCCGTCGTCGTTCCGCAGGCTCTCGAGGCGATCAAGCGCCGCGCGCACCTCGTCCATCGCCCGGTTCGCGTCGAAGGCCAGCGCGATCCGCGCCCGTGCCTCCCGCTCGTCGACGGCGTCGCGCACCCACGGCGTCTCCGCCAGGAGCGTCTGCACGAGCCCGGTATTCCGCTCGAGCGGGCTCTCGAGCGCCGTGCCACCGGCGAGTCGCCACTGCTCGAACACGCGGCCGATGCGCGGATCGCTCGTGGCGAGGTGCCGCGCGAGCGTGTTGGCGTAGAGCCGCGTGAAGAGCGTCTCCGTGCTCTCGTCGGCCTGCTCCGTGATCGAGGGGAGCGCGAGGACGGCGTACCACGCAGGATTGGACACGGCCTGCACGACGAGCGACTCGCTGCGGATCGCGGTGCCCGCGCTCGTGGCCAAGCGCTCGAGCGACACCCGCCGCTCCCCGGGCCCCCGGATCGTGATCGGCACGGTCTCGGTCACCGGCACGCGCCGCGGCAGCACCGGCAGGTAGGCCTCCTCGCCATCGGCGGCTTTGCCGGCGGAGCCGGTGGCGAGATACCTGAGGACGTCGGTGCCATCGGCCACCCGCACCGTGAACACGACGGCGCGCGACTCACCCGCTGCCAGATCGAACGGCTGCACGCGCTCCCCTTCGATGAGTCCTCCACGGTCGTCGTCGGTCCGCGCATCGGAAAGCGCGAACCGCACCGAGCCGGAGAGCCGGCCGGTCGACGCGTTGCTCACCTTGACGGGAACCTGCACGAGATCCCCCTCGCGGACGAACCGCGGCACGAGGGGCTCGACCATGAGATCCTTCGCGGCGATGCACGTGTCCTCGAGCGTCCCGCTGCGGAGTCG
>DNLZ01000412.1:1215-1927 GCA_003488325.1 Planctomycetaceae bacterium | reverse complement strand
ACGCCGGCCGTGTCGCTCGAGAGCGTCGGCAGGAAGAACGCCGTCTCCACGAGATTCTTCCGCGGCGGCGGCGCGGCGGCGGCAGCCTCGCGTGCGGGTCCATCGCCGCCCCCCTCGTCCCGGCCATCCGCGAGCTGCTTGTGGAAGGCGCGCTTGCGCAGTTCGCCGCCCGCCGCAGGGTGGCCCATCCCAAACGCGGCGGCCTCGGCGTCGGCGGGCGCCGCGGCCGCGGCCATCGGGGCCATGAGCATGCGCCCGCGTCGCGCCATGCCTCCGATCCCGCCCCCGAGGAAGCCCCACGGGCCGGAGGGTGAGCCGAACGGATCACGGAACACCCGATACGTCATCTCCGGCACGTCACGATGCGGCTCGCGGAACGTGCCCTGCACGTGCTGGAGCCCGATGCCGGAATTCGTGAAGGTGATGTTCACCCAGGCCGACTCGCGTCGCAGGAGACCCGCGAGGCCGCCGCTTGGCCACGCATGCGGGGCCAGTGCCTCGAGCGACTGGTCGAAGAGCACCGCGAGCACCTCCGCGGCCGCCGGAACGCCCGCCCCCGGCTTGTCCGCCACGGTCGTCACCTTCGCGCGCCAGACCTCCTTCGCGCCCGGCTGCGTGCGCCTCGTGAACCGCTCCCACTCGACCGTCAGGCGCTTGTCCGTCCACGGCACGTCGACGGTGCGGCTCTCGACGTGCAGCCGGCCGTCGCGCA
>DNLZ01000412.1:605-853 GCA_003488325.1 Planctomycetaceae bacterium | reverse complement strand
ACACCGGCCACTGCGTGCGACCAGCCGCCGTCCAGAAGCGGTCGAGCACCGCGCCCGCCTGAGAAATCTCGACGAGCGCCCGGCCGGCGTCGTAGCCGGTCCCGAGGAGGGCCCGGTACGTTTCGCCCGGCGCCACCTCCTCTCGTGCGGCTCGCATCACGAACGCGCGCTTGACGCCGTACCGCTCGGCCGCCGGATCGACGACCTCGATGAGTCGCGTCGCCTTCACCGCCGGCCCGTCGCCCACC
>DNLZ01000412.1:0-210 GCA_003488325.1 Planctomycetaceae bacterium | reverse complement strand
GTCACCGCAGCGGAGAACGCCTCCTCGCCCGCCTCCCACGTCTCGGGATTGGACGGGTCGGGCGGCAGCGGCGGCACGGCAGCCGGCATGCCACCACGCCCACCCCGAGGACGCCGCGGCGGACCGCCAGCGTGTCCGAGGAGGTCGCCGCGCACGACGGTCGCCGGCTGGACGAGCCGACGCACGGTGGGCGTCCCGGCGGCCGCTCGC
>DNLZ01000455.1:1815-6137 GCA_003488325.1 Planctomycetaceae bacterium | reverse complement strand
CACCTCGGCCACCAGCCGGGCGGGAGGGCGACCGCTCGTGGCCGCCGCCACGCAGGCCTCGAGGGCCGCGCCGGTCAGCCGCACCGCGGTGAGCCTGCCATCTGGATCGCGCGCCCGACGGCAGATCGAGCCTGCCAATCGACGCCGCACGACCTCGGCGAGCTGCCACGGTTCGGCTGTCTCGGCGGAGTGGTCCGCCATGATCTCGAGCAGTTCGGAAAGTGGACGGATCGGCACGCCCTCGGCCAGCAGGGCCTGGAGGGCGCGGTGGATCTTGGCGATCGGCAACACCCGGGGCACGACCTCCTCGACGAGGCCGGGCTGCGTCGCCCGAAGCGTCTCGACGAGGCGCACGGTGTCCTCGCGGGACACGAGCCGGTCGGCGTACCGACGCAGCGACGCCTCGAGAATCCTCGCGAGCGTCGCCGCCTCGTCGAGGATCACGACGTCGCGGCGCCGCAGGGTCTCGGCCTGTGCATGGCTCACCCACAGGCTCGCCGACGAGACCAGCGATTCGCTCGCCTCCTCGTGCACGACGTCCCCGCTCACCTCCAGCCGCTCACCGGCGCGGGGCACCGCGAGCAGCCGTCCCGCGGGCATCTCCCCTTCGACGACCGGCTCTCCACCGACGAGCACCCGGTAGCGGCGTTCCGGGAGGCGGACATCGTCACGGAAGGCCACCGTCGGCACCAGAAAGCCGAGATCGGCCGCGATGGAGCGTCTCAGATCGGCCACGGACTCGAGCAGCGGTGCCTGACGGGAGACGAGACGCACGAGGCCCGGTCCGAGCACGACCACGATCCGCTCGTCCGCGAAGAGCGTCTCGGCGGGCGCGGGTGCGGCGGCGGCGGCGGTGCGGGCGCGTCCGGAGGTCGCCCGTCGCTCCGCGCGATCCCCACGCAACCAGAAGGCCCCCACGAACATGGTCGCCGCCAGCGCGGCGAGCGGGAGGAAGGGGAGGTCCGTGAGCGAGAGCAGGGCGAGGAACACACCGGTGACCGCGAGCACGTGCGGCCGCGAGGTGAACTGACGGCTGAATTCCCGCGGCAGATCGACCTCCTGCGAGGATCGCGAGATCAGCAGACCCGTCGCCACCGACACGAGCAGCGCGGGCACGGCGCTCGTCAGGCCGTCACCGATCGTGAGCCGGGAGTAGACCTCGGCGGCCGTGCCCAGAGGCATGCCGTGCTCGAGGACGCCGATCGCCAGACCGCCGACGAGGTTCACGAGCGTGATCACCACGCCGGCCACCGCCTCGCCGCGGACGAAGCGGCTCGCTCCGTCCATGCTCGCGAAGAAGTCGGCCTGCCGTTGCAGGTCGAGCCGGAGCCCGCGGGCCTGCTCGCGCGTGATCGTCCCCGCCTGCACCTCGGTGTCGATCGCCATCTGGCGGCCCGGAAGGCCGTCGAGCGCGAACCGGGCGGCGACCTCGCTGGTGCGCGTCGCCCCGGCCGTGATCACGACGAACTGCACGACCGCGATGATCGCGAAGATGACGCCACCGACCACGAGGTGGTTGGCGGCGACGTAATCCCCGAACGCGGAGACGACGAGGCCCGCCGCGTCCGTGCCGTCGATCGCGGCCCGCGACAGGATGAGCCGGGTGGTCGCGATGTTCAGGACGAGCCGCACGAGCGTCGAGCCGAGCAGGAACGTCGGAAAGACGCTCAGCTCCAGGGGCGTCCGCGCCGCGACCGCGCCGAGCAGCGCGAGCACCGACACGGTCAGGTTCGCGGCGAGCAGCAGATCGACGATCGCCGGGGGCACCGGTGCGAGCACCACGAGCACGGCCAGCAGGATCGCCGTCGGCAGACCGTAGTCGGCGATGCCGGCGACGGGCGGACGGGCGGCGTGCGTGCCGGAGGGATGGTGCATGGCGCGTGGATCACGGGACGGCGGGGCCGAGGACTCGGCGGCGAGGGGCGGGACAGTAGCGACGGCTCGCGACGCGGTCCAGATCGCCGCCGATGGGGGTAAACTGGCGACTTTCGGCCAGCGTGCGAGGACTGCGACGTGCGATTCAATCGGTTCGGCCTCTCGTTCCAGTACCCCGACAACTGGTCGGTGGACGTCTCCGACGCAGCCGGGCGTCACGCGGCCGTGTCGGTTCATTCCCCGGGGGGCGGCTTCTGGTCCGTGAGCGGCCACGCGGCGGGAGGCCCCCCGGACGAGCTCGCGCGTGCGGTCGTCGCACAGATGCAGGCGGAGTACCGGGACCTCGACGCCGAGCGGGCCACCGACGAGGTGCGTGGGCACGAACTCGCCGGCTACGACCTCAACTTCTACTGTCTTGATCTCACCAACACCGCCCAGATCCGAACGGTGAAGGCCGGCGACGCCGTCTACCTGCTGTTGTGCCAGGCCGAGGATCGGGAGTGGGACGTCATCGCCCCGGTGTTCGCGGCCATGACCGCGAGCTTCGTGTCAGGCCTCGGCGACGCCGAGCGCCATGCAGACGCCGACGACTCCCCGCCGCCGGTCGCCTGAGGCATCCGAGCCCGACGGGTCACCATCCGCGATCGATCACATGCCCGTCGGCGGCCGGCGGGTCGCGGAAAGACGGCAAGGCCCTCGAAGCCGGATTGGCCGGCGGAGGACGAAAGGACGCCACACCCGAGCGTCTCGATGCCTAAGATCCGCGACCCGTCCGGGCCGCGGCCACTGGTCCACCACCAGCGGCCGTGCCACCGAGGGACTGCACAATCCGTGCCAAACCGATCGCGCGATCGACGTCCCTCCGATCATGACGGAGATGCGGGTCGCACGCCCTCGGCGCATCGTCCAGGCGTGTCGTTTTTGCAAGGACGCCATCGGCTCCTGCCGGCTCTTTGCACTTCTTCCAAAACATGGGCCATCCGCGTCATCGGGGCGACCTGCTACGATTCCGCGGGTCGTGCAGGGAATGCCACGGGGTGGCGACCGCACGGCTTCCCCGCCAGAAGCCTCCCCGTGCATCTTCTCGCCGCATCGGTCGCCTCGGTTCCCGACTCCACCGCGGGGGATGCGACGATCCAAACGGTCCACTGGATCGCGTTCGCCGTCTTCGTGACGGTGATGCTCGTCCTCGACCTGACGGTGTTCCACAGCAAGTCCCACGAGCCCTCGCTCCGCGAGAGCACGTTCTGGACGATCTTCTGGTCGGCGCTGGCCCTGTCCTTCAACGGCCTCGTCTGGGCATGGCTCGGGGGGCAGGCCGCCATCGAGTTCCTCACGGGCTACCTCGTCGAGTGGTCGCTCTCGATGGACAACGTCTTCGTCTTCGCCGTGGTCTTCGCCTACTTCGGCGTGCCGCTGAAGTACCAGTACCGGGTGCTCTTCTGGGGCATCCTCGGCGCGGTGCTCATGCGACTCACCTTCGTGCTCCTCGGGGCCGAACTCGTCGAGCGCTACAAGTGGGTGCTCTGGGTCTTCGGAGGCTTCCTCGTCTACACCGGCGTGAAGCTGGCGTTCGGCGAGAAGGAGCACGACCCGGGCGACAACATGCTCATCCGGACGATCCGTCGGATCATCCCCGTCGCCTCCCACTCCGACGGGGACCGGTTCTTCATCCGGGAGAACGGCCGGCTCATGGCGACGCCGCTCTTCCTCGTGCTGCTCGTCGTGGAGAGCACCGACGTGCTCTTCGCGGTCGACAGCGTCCCGGCGATCCTCGGGGTGGTCACCCCGGGCACGCACTACATGCGGTTCATCGCCTTCACCTCGAACGTGTTCGCGATCCTCGGCCTGCGGGCGCTCTACTTCCTGCTGGCCGGCGTCATGGACATGTTCCGCTTCCTCAACTACGGGCTTTCCGCGGTCCTCGTGTTCGTGGGCTGCAAGATGATCGCCGAGGCGGCACGACACAACGAATGGCTCGCTGCCCAGGGCGGCTGGGATGCCCATGCGAAGGGCCATCTCATCCATCCGGCCGTTTCGCTGCTCGTGATCGTGCTGCTCATCGGCACGAGCGTCGCGGCGTCGCTGGCGTTCCCGGAGCGCCGGCATGGCGGTGATCTCGCGGGTGACGATCACGCGCCCCCGCCCGGGGCGTGAGCGGCGCTTTCCCTGCCGGGCTATGCTGACGGGATGAAAAGCTCCCCATCCGCGATCGCCGGCGCCGCCGTCGTCTGCATCCTCGTCCGGTCGACCGCCTTGCTGGCCGCTCCCCCCGAGCCGCGCTTCCGCGCCGAGGAGATCGACGCGGCCGTGGAGATCGGCTACGGCATCGCGATCGCCGACGTCGACGGGGACGGTCGCGACGACGTCCTGCTCGCCGACAAGACGACGATCCAGTGGTACGAGAACCCGACGTGGCGGCGGCACGTCATCGCCACGGGCCTCAC
>DNLZ01000455.1:792-1424 GCA_003488325.1 Planctomycetaceae bacterium | reverse complement strand
GCCGGCTGGAATCCGGGCGAGACCAGCGACGAGACGAAGAGCGGCGCGGTCTTCTATCTGCTCGCGCCCGCCGACCGACGCTCCCCGTGGGAACCCGTGCGACTGCACCACGAGCCCACGGTGCACCGCATGCACTGGGTGCTCGCTCCCGACGGCGTCTGGGAGCTCGTCGTCAAGCCGCTCCACGGCCGTGGCAACAAGGACAACGCCGGCGCCGGCAGCCGCGTGTTCGCGTACCGGATGCCGGCCGACCCCCGCGCCGCCTGGTCGCTGTCGCTCGTCAGTGACTTCACCCATGCGAGCCACAACTTCCAGCCGATCAACTGGGACGACGACCCGGAGCACGAGCTGCTCGTCGGCGCGAAGGAGGGGCTCTTCTGGCTCGGTCGCTCCACCGGCACCTGGCGGCACCGGCGGCTGTCCGAGCAGTGGACCGGCGAGGTGCGCGACGGACGCCTGCCCGACGGCGGCCGATTCGTCGCCACGATCGAGCCGATGCACGGCCACGTGGCCGCGGTGCTGACCGAGCCGACGGGGGCCGACGATGCGTGGACGCGGCATGAACTCGACACGTCCCTGGTCGACGGCCATGCCGTCGTGGTCGCGGATATCCTGGGGACCGGCAGCGATCA
>DNLZ01000455.1:0-725 GCA_003488325.1 Planctomycetaceae bacterium | reverse complement strand
AGGAGGGGCTCTTCTGGCTCGGCCGCTCCACCGGGACCTGGCGGCACCGGCGGCTTTCCGAGCAGTGGACCGGCGAGGTGCGTGACGGACGCCTCCCCGACGGCGGCCGATTCGTCGCCACGATCGAGCCGATGCACGGCCACGTGGCCGCGGTGCTGACCGAGCCGACGGGGGCCGACGACGCGTGGACGCGGCATGAACTCGACACGTCCCTGGTCGACGGCCATGCCGTCGTGGTCGCGGATGTCCTGGGGACCGGCAGCGATCAGGTCGTCGTCGGCTGGCGGGCCATGAATCCACGGGGAGTGCCGGGCGTCCGGCTCTTCACGCCGCTCGATGGACGCGGCACGACCTGGCGGGCGAGCGATCTCTCGGGCCCGGAGATCGCCGTCGAGGACATGAAGGCTGCCGACCTCGACCAGGACGGTCGGCCCGATCTCGTCGTCGCGGGCCGCGCGACGAAGAACCTGCGCATCCTCTGGAACGAGACGCCCCGCTGATCGACCACGTCGGCGGCGGTCAGGTCAGATCCGCGTAGAGCGCCTCGTGCGCGGCGGCCATGCCGTCGGCAGAGTGTCGCGTGCGCGCCAGCGCGTGCCCGTGCCGACCGCACGCGGCGGCGCGGGCCGGGTCCGACAGCAGGCCGTGCAACGCGCGGGCCATGTCGGCCGGATCACCCGGCACGTGCAGGCTTCCGGCCCGTTCCCCGTCGAGCAGTTCGGGAA
>DNLZ01000114.1 GCA_003488325.1 Planctomycetaceae bacterium | reverse complement strand
GACCCCCGCTCGCCTCGTCGGTTCGTTGATGGCCCCGGCGATGAAGCGAGGAAGCTGGGTCCGCTTCAGATGATGGCCAGGGGGTCGCGGCGTGCCTCGAGCGTGCCGCGGGTCACGCCGACGCGGTTGGCAGCCCGGAGCCCGGCCCAGACGGCGCGGCCGGTGGTGCGGCCTGCCAGCAGGTCGTGGTAGGCCGTGACGATGGCCCGGATGTCGGCGGGCGGCTCGTCGAGCAGTTCGAGCCGCAGGTGGCGGACGCCGCCGGCCAGCAGCGACGCGACCGCCTCGGCGCCGCTCTGCGGGACGGCGTTGAAGAGTGTGTTGCGGCAGCCGACGTCGGCCGTGAGCAGGTGCTCGACGCCGACACGGTCGCGCAGTCGTACGACGTGGTCGTCGCAGGGCCGACCGCAGTTGGTCTTGTTCGTGCCTGGCGAGAGCACCGCGCAGAAGACGCAGTGCTCCATGTGGAACATCGGCATGTGCTGGTGGATCACCACCTCGAGCGTCGTGGCATCGCAGGCGTGGACGAGCTCGAGAAGCTGCTCGCGATTGCAGTCGTACGACGCCGTGATCCGCTCGCACCCGTGATCGAGAAAATACGCCGCCGAGACCGGATTGGTCACGTTGAGGGAGAAGTCACCGATCGCCGTGACGCCCCGCTCGCGGAAGAATCGCAGGCCGGCGACGTTCCGCACGAGGACGGCGTCGGGATCGTGGCGGGCGAGCGCGGCGAAGATCCCCGTCTCGTCGGGCTTCTGGATGCGCGGCGTGGCGATCGCGAGGACGGCACCCGCGGCGCGGGCCATGGCGACCGCCTCACGGTAGAGGCGGATGTCGGCGAAGTCCGCCTGGAGGCGGCGCTCGCCGAGGTCGAGCACGGCCCGCAGCTGGTCGATCGATCGGACGAGCACGTGCAGCGTCGGCAACGCGTCCTTCCCGGGGGGGCGCCGGCCGACGGCGGCGAGCAGATCGCGGGCGACCGCCTCCGGCGGCCGGTGGACGGTCCGCCTCGGCGCCTCGGTCACGACGGCCTCGAGCGCCGCCAGGAGGTCCCTGCGCAGCTTCCCGAGGACGCTGAAGGGCACGAGCGGTCGCCCCTCGATCGTCGCCGTGAGGTGGCCGATCTCGAAGGGCGTCCCGCCGAGCCGGCCGAGCTGCGCGCGGAGCGTCTCGACGTCGAGCGGATGCTTCGTCGCGGCGACCGACGGCTCGTCCGTCGTCACCTCGCATGACCGCCCGTCGGCATGGCGCGCCACGACGCGGACCGGATCCCCGACCTTGGCGACGACGTGCAGATCGATCGGCTGGCGTCGCCGCGGCGCGTCGCCTGCGTACGTCCTCCGCAGGCGGTTCGTGAGCTCCGGGTCGTCCGTCTTCCAGACACGTCGGCCGACCGTGATGCAGGACGGGTCGAACGCGTCGGCGGCGAAGGCCAGTTCGACGACGCCCGTGTCCACCCGTTCGGTGAGCGAGTGGCGTTCGGCGAACACCTCGTAGACGCGGCCGCCCACCAGGGCGTCGCCCGGACCGCCGGCCTCGAAGGCCACGCCGTCGCCGCGCTTCACCCCCGCGACGAGTCGCACCGCGACGCGCCCGCCGCGCACGGCCGTCACGTGCCCGAGCAGGACGCCGCGCTTCGCGCTCGACGTCGCGGGCACGAGCATCTTGTGGTCGCAGCCCTCGAGCCAGCCGGGGGAGAAGCCCCGCGAGAACGACAGCTCCATCTCCTCCACCTGCCGGGGCGTGAAGGTGACCGGCCTCCCGGCGAGCGCGGTGTCGATCGCCTCGCGGTAATGCCGCGTGATGTTGGCGACGTAGTCGGGCGTCTTGAGCCGGCCCTCGATCTTGAGCGCCGCCGCGCCGGCCGCCACGAGCTGTGGCACGAGCGCGAAGCCGGCGAGGTCCTGGGGCGAGAGCAGGTAGGTCCGCTCGCCCAGATCGACGTCCGCGCCGTCGCAGACGAGCGTGTAGGGCAGGCGGCAGGCCTGCGCGCACTGGCCGCGATTCGCGCTGCGGCCGCCGAGCGACTCGCTCGTGAGGCACTGGCCCGAGTAGGCCACGCAGAGCGCGCCGTGCACGAACACCTCGAGCGGCATCGTCGTCTCGCGTGCGATGGCCGCGATCTCGGCTATCGAGAGCTCGCGGGCCACCACGACCCGCTCGCAGCCGAGATCCTCGGCGAGGCGGATCGTCTCGGCACTCGTCAGCGTCATCTGGGTCGAGGCGTGCAGCGGCAGATCGGGGCAGATCGCCCGGGCGAGCCGTGCAGCCCCGACGTCCTGTACGAGCGCGGCATCGACGCCCGCTTCCGCCACGGCGGCGACCGTCCGGGCGAACGACGCGAGCTCGCCGGTGAAGACGAGCGTGTTGAGCGTCGCGTAGCCCTTCACGCCGCGCCGGTGCAGCAGCCGCATGACGTCGGGCAGGTCGTCGAGCGGGATGTTTTCCGCGCGGGCACGGGCGTTGAAGCCCGTGTCGAGCCCGAAGTAGACGGCGTCGGCGCCGTTTTCGATCGCCGCGGTGATGCACGCGCGGTCCCCGGCCGGCGCGAGGAGTTCGGGGACGCGGTTCATGCCGCGAGTATAGACGGACGCGTGCACCGCACCCCGTGCGGCGGTCGCGTCGGGCGCCGCCGCCCACGACGGGGAGCGCCGCCTGCCGTCGACCCGTTTCGTTCGCCATTTTCCGCAGGCGTCGCCGTGCATAGAATCGTGGGTTTCCCGAAACACCCTCCCCGCGCAAGGATCGTGCCGCCCGTGTCAGCCAAGTCCGAGAAGCCAGGCAAGGCCGCCGGCCCCGCAGTGCCGGCGCTGACGACCGCCCAGAAGAAGGCGATCCAGAAGGCCGACACGCTCATCGAGGCGCTCGGATGGATCCGCCGATTTCGTGACACCACCACGGTCGTGAAGCTCGGCGGCAGCGTCGCCGAGCACCCCGATTCGTTGCGGCATCTCCTCCTCGACATCGTCTTCATGTCGACGCTCGGGATGCGGGTGGTGGTCGTGCACGGCGGCGGCAAGGCGATCAGCCGGGCGATGGACGCGGCCGGCATCGAGCCACGGTGGGTGCAGGGTCGGCGATACACCGACGATGCGACGCTCGAGATCGTCGAACGGGTGCTCGCCACCGAGGTGAATCACGATCTGGCCGCGCGGATCGAGGAATACGGGGGGCGGGCGATGCCGCTCAACTTCAGCACCACCAACGTGCTCTTCGGCGAACGCCTCGCGCTCACCGGGCCGGCGGGCGAGTCGCTCGACCTCGGGCACGTCGGTGAGGTGACGCGGGTCGACCGGCTCACGATCGACAACCTCACCTACGCCGGGCAGGTGCCGGTGATCCCCTCGATGGCCATCACCGCGGACGGCCAGAAGCTCAACGTCAACGCCGACACGGCCGCCACCGCGGTCGCGGCCGCGATCGGTGCGGAGAAGCTCGTGGTGCTCTCCGACATTCCCGGCGTGCTGCGTGACGTCGCCGATCCGGAGAGCCTCATCCACTCGCTGTCGGCCGAGGAGGCGAGGCGGCTGATCGCCGACGGCACCATCGCCTCGGGCATGATCCCGAAGATCGAGGGATGCCTCGAGACGCTCGCCCAGGGCGTGAAGAAGATCCACATCATCGACGGCAGGATGCGTCACGCCCTCCTTCTCGAGATCTACACGACCAGCGGCGTCGGCACCGAACTGGTGCGGGACGGCGCCGCGAGCCCGGCGGTCGCGGCGGGTGTCGCCGCGGCGGTCGGCTGATCCGCACACCGCCCACCCGGACACGACCGGCGCCGCCCGTTCCCCCGATCCCGGCATCCCAGCCCGCCGCAGCACGAGCCACCGCCCGGAGACTTTCGTCATGGCCACCATCGCTCAGTCGGCCCACGTCGTCGGTCCGAAGACCCAGGCCGTCGTCGACACGTTCGCCCGCTACGTCGTGCCGAACTACCGCCGCTTTCCGGTCTGCCTCGAGCGCGGCTCGGGATCGCGGGTCTGGGATGCCGAGGGCACGGAGTACCTCGACCTGTTCCCGGGCTGGGGCTGCAACCTGCTGGGCCACTGCCCGGAGCCGGTGGTGCGGGCGGTTCAGGAGCAGGTGGCGAAGCTCGTCCACGTTCCCAACACGTGGTACATCGAGCAGCAGGGAGAATGGGCGAGGCTGCTCTCCGAGCGGTCCTTCGGCGGGCAGGCCTTCTTCTGCAACTCGGGCACCGAGGCCAACGAGGCCGCGATCAAGCTCGTCCGGCTGCGGACGAACGGGCAGCGGTACAAGATCATCACCTTCACCGGCGGCTTCCACGGTCGCACGATGGGGAGCGTGTCGGCCACGGCCCAGCCGAAGTACCACGAGGGTCTCGGGCCGATGCTGCCCGGCTTCCAGTACGCGCCGCACGGCGATCTCGAAGCCGTGGCACGGCTGATCGACGATCGCACGGGAGGCATCCTCGTCGAGCCCATCCTCGGCGAGGGGGGCGTCGTGCCCGCGCCCGCCGGTTTTCTCCAGGGCCTCCGCCGACTCGCCGACGAGCACGATCTCGTGCTCGTCTTCGACGAGGTGCAGTGTGGCTGCGGGCGCACCGGTCGCTGGTTCGGCTACCAGCACTTCGACGTCGTGCCCGACGCGATCACGCTGGCCAAGAGCCTCTGTGCCGGTGTCGCGGGCGGCGCCATCCTCGCGACCACCGATCTCGCGCGGCACCTCCGTCCCGGGATGCACGCGGCCACCTTCGGCGGCAACCCCGTCGCCGCCGCCGCGGGCATCGCCGCGATCCGGATGATCGAAGAGCAGGGACTGCTCGACCATGTCGAGCGGGTCGCGGGGGTGTTTCGCGACCGGCTGACCGCGCTGCAGGCCTCGTGTGACGCCGTGCGCGACGTCCGCGTGCTCGGCATGATGGTCGGTGTCGACCTCGACTTCGAAGGCGCGGCGGTCGTGCAGGCCTGCCTCGATCGGCGGCTGCTCGTCAATTGCACGCAGGGCCACGTCATCCGCCTCCTGCCGGCCATGACGCTCTCCGAGGCCGAGGCGCACGAGGGGTGCGACCGACTCGCCGCGGCGATCCTGGAATGTGCCGAGGCCTCGCGGCAGTCGGTGCCGGCGTGAAGGGACCGGGTCGCATGCGCCACGTCGTCGTCCCAGAGGATCTCAGCGCGGCCGAGATCGAGGCGGTGTTCGCGGTCGCCCGCGACCTCCAGGAGAAGCACGACGCCGGCCGGCGCGACGCCCTGCTGCCGGGGCGCGTCCTCGGGCTGCTCTTCGAGAAGCCGAGCCTGCGCACCCGGGTCAGCTTCCAGGCGGCGATGGCCCATCTCGGCGGGTCGAGCCTCTTCCTCGGCAAGGACACGGGCTTCGCGAGCACCCGCGAGAGCATCGCCGACTTCGGCCGGGTGCTCAGCCAGTACGTCGATGCGATCGTCTGCCGCACGACCGCCCACGAGACGCTCGTCCAGCTCGCCGCCGTCGCGACGGTGCCCGTCGTCAACGGCCTGTCCGACTACTGCCATCCCTGCCAGGCGCTCGCCGACATCTACACGCTCAAACGCCACGTCGGACGCGTCGCCGGGCTGACGCTCGCCTTCGTGGGCGACGGCAACAACATGGCCCGCTCGCTCGCCGTGGTCTGCGGGCAGCTCGGCATGCGGTTCGTGCTCGCCGCCCCGCCGGCCTATCAGTTCAGCGACGCGTTCCGGTCCCACGTGCGGACGATCCTTCCCGAGGCCGACATCGCCGAGACGACCGACCCACGGGCCGCGGTGAGGGATGCGGCGGTGGTCTACACCGACGTCTGGACGAGCATGGGCCAGGAGGCCGAGCGTGTCGCACGGCGGCAGGCGCTGGCGCCGTTCCAGGTCAACGAGGCGCTCATGGCCTGCTGCCCCGACGCGCTCTTCATGCACTGCCTGCCCGCCAACCGTGGCGAGGAGGTGACCGACGCGGTGATCGACGGCCCGCAGAGCGTGGTCGTCGAGGAGGCCGCCAACCGCATGCATCTGCAGAAGGGGCTGCTCGCCTGGCTCCTGGGCCACGCGTAGCGGACGCTCAGCCCCGGCTGTGGAGTCCGCACTCGGTTTTTGCCGTGCCGCTCCAGCGCCCCGCGCGCTCGTCCTCGTCGGCGCCGACGGCCCGGGTGCAGGGCTGGCAGCCGATGCTCACGTAGCCCTTGTCGTGAAGCGGATTGTAGGGCACGTCCTCCCGCACGATCGCGTCCCACACCATCGCCTTCGTCCAGTTGGCCAGCGGTGAGACCTTCACGACACCGAACTTGTGGTCCCAGCCGACGATCGGGGCGGCGGCCCGGTCGGGGCTCTGGTCGCGGCGGATGCCGCTCATCCAGGCATCGAACCGATCGAGCACGCGGCGGATCACGGCGAGCTTGCGATCCCCGCAGCAGCGGTCGGGGTCGGTGCGGTAGATCGGGCCGCCATGGAGCTGCTCGTAGTCGGGCACCGCCAGCTCCGGACGCTCGAGCACGACGTCGATCCCGTACCGCTGGCGGATCCGCTCCCGCAGGTCGAGCGTCTCCGGAAACTGGTAACCCGTGTCGAGATTGAAGACGTGCGTCTGCGGCGCGACGGCTGCGATCCAATGCAGGATCAGGCACCCCTCCGGCCCGAAGGCCGTGGCCATCGTGAGCTTCGGGCCGAAGTGGTCGGCGGCCCAGCGGACGATCTCGGGAGGTGTCGCCGTCTCGAGCTCGCGGCTCGCCCGGGCGAGACTCTCACGGACTGCGGGCGACACGGCCGGCGCCTCGGCGGGCATCGTGGCGGGGTCACCGTCGGCCATGGGGATCCCGGAGCAGGTGGGGTGGGATTCCAAGAGAATAAGCCACCCTCCGTCTTCCATCGACCCGGGGCGTGCGGGCGGCGCAGTCGGACGGGCGGGCATGGCGCCGTTTCGCTGCCTTGCGCCGCCGCCGCCGGCGACCCTCCCCAGCCGCTCGAAATCGGGAACAATGGCGGCCGGCACCCGCGTGGCGCGGAGGCCTTCCGCGGAGCATCTCGGCATGGCGCGCAGCGTGGCGTTGGCGGTCGATCTCGGTGCCTCGGGGGGCCGGGTGGTGGCGGGCACGTTCGACGGCCGGCTGCTCGAACTCGAGGAGATCCACCGGTTCGAGAACGGTCCGGTTCCGCTCGGCGGCCGGCTCGTCTGGGATCTGCCGAGGCTCTGGCAGGAGGTGGTGGAAGGACTGCGACGCGCGGGCGATCGGCACGGAGGGGCGGTGACCAGCGTGGGCGTCGACACATGGGGGGTCGATTTCGGCTTCCTCGGCGCCGACGACGACCTGCTCGCGAACCCGGTCTGCTACCGAGACCAGCGCACGCGCGGGGTGCTCGCCGCGGCCGAGCGGGTCGTACCTCGCAGCGAGATCTTCGACGCCACCGGGCTCCAGTTCATGGAGATCAACTCCCTGTATCAGCTCATCGCGATGCGCGAGGCGCGGTCGACCGTCCTCGCCGCTGCGGATCGCTTCCTCATGATCCCCGACATCTTCCACTGGCTGCTCTGCGGGGAGCGGTCGAACGAGCGCACCAACGCGACGACGACGCAGTGCTTCGATCCTCGCGCCGGCGGGTGGGCCTTCGGCCTGCTCGACCGCTTCGATCTGCCGCGACACCTCTTCGCTCCCGTCGCGGAGCCGGGCACGTCGCTCGGGCCGCTCCGCGGCGACGTGGCGGCCGACACACGCCTCACGGCGGCCCGCGTCATCCTGCCCGGCTCGCACGACACCGCCAGCGCCGTGGCCGCCGTGCCCGCGGCCGATCCGCCCAGCGCGCGGCCGGATTGGAGCTACGTCAGCCTCGGGACGTGGGCGCTCGTGGGTGCCGAGCTGGATCGGCCGCTGGTCACCCCCGAATGCCTCGCGCGGAACTTCACGAACGAGGGGGGCGTCGGCGGCACGACGCGCCTGCTCAAGAACGTCAGCGGGCTCTGGCTCGTGCAGCAGTGCCGTGCCGCCTGGCAGCGTTCCGGACAGGGCTGGACCTGGGACCAGCTCACCGCGCTGGCAGCCGAGGCGCCGCCGCTGGTCACGCTCGTGGACCCGAACGATCCCTCGCTCGTCGCCCCGCCCGACATGCCCGAGGCGATCCGCGCGCTCGCGCGGGCGTCGGGACAGCCCGTGCCGGAGAGCACCGCGGCCGTCGTTCGCACCGCGCTCGAGAGCGTGGCCGTGGCGATTCGTCGCACGCTCGGCGAACTGGACGGCCTGCTCGGCCGTCGCGTCTCGCGGGTGCACGTCGTCGGGGGCGGCGTCCAGAACCGCCTGCTCTGCCAGATGATCGCCGACGCGACGGGCCGCACGGTGATCGCCGGCCCCGTCGAGGCGACCGCGATCGGCAACCTGCTGGTGCAGCTGCTCGGGCGGGATGGCTCGGTCGATCTGCGGCAGGTGCGGGCCATCGTCCGCGACAGTTTCGAACCGGCCCGCTACGAGCCCCGTGACGCCGCGCGCTGGAACGACCGCCTCGGGAGGCCGTGAGCGGGCGCCCGCACGTTCGTGTCGGACCGATGGCGGCTCATGCCGCCTGCTGCCGGGCCGGTCGCTTCGTGACACGCCCGTGGTCCACCTCGATGATCGCGTCGGCGAGCGCGAGGGTGCTCGCCCGATGCGTGATCATGATCACCGTGCGGTTCTCGACGTAGCGGGCGAGCGCCTCGTGGATGAGCCGCTCGCTCTCCACGTCGATCTGGCTCGTCGCCTCGTCGAGCACGAGAATCTCGGCGTCCCTGAGGAATGCGCGGGCCAGCGCGATGCGCTGCCGCTGGCCGCCCGAGAGGCGGAAGCCGTTGGGCCCCACCATCGTGCGGTAGCCGTCGGGGAAGTCGGCGATGAAGTCGTGGGCGTGCGCCTTGCGGGCCGCCGCCTCGATCTCCTCCTCGGAGGCGTCCCAGCGTCCGTACCGGATGTTGTAGAGGATCGATTCGTTGAAGAGCTCGGTCTGCTGGGTGACGATCGCGAGGCGGCCTCGCAGGTCGGCCAGGGCGATCTCGGTGAGCGGCACGTCGTCGAGGAGCACCCGGCCCTCGGTCGGGTCGTAGAAGCGACAGATGACGTTGACGAGCGTGCTCTTGCCGCCGCCGTTGGGGCCGACGATCGCCACCCGCTCGCCGAAGGCGATCGAGAGGTTCACGTCGCGGAGCACGGTGTCGGCGCCGTCGTAGCCGAACGACACGTTCTCCAGCCGGATCTCGCGATGGGGCGACGCGACATGCCGTGGGTGGGCGGCGTCGACGAGTTTCGACGGCGTGTCGAGGAGCGGGTAGAGCGCCTGGGCGCCGACGGTGCCCACGTTGAATCCGGTGATCACGCCCGAGAGCTTCCGCACCGGGTCGCTCGCCCCGATGAGGAAGCCGAAGAAGATCATGATGCCCGGTACCGTCATCGGCTGCTCCGTGATGGTGATGCCGAGGATCTGCGTCTCGCGGTTGATGACCAGCCAGGCGCCGATGGCGATCGACGTGGCCACCATGCCGATGCCGAGAATCTCCGTGATCGGGTTGGCGAGTGCGTGGTAGAAGGCGTGCCGCATGCCATGCCGCAGCATGTCCTTCGTGCAGGCGCGAAACCGCCGGCGCTCGAAATCCTCCATCGTGTAGGCCTGCACGGTGAGCACGTTGTTGAGCGCCTCGAGGAGCACGTGGTGGAAGGCCCGCGACCGCGCGAGGATGCTCTTCGAGATCGCGCGCACGCGGCGGTTGAGCCAGACCATCAGGAACCCGACGACGGGCGCCAGCAGGAGGCAGGCGAGCGTCAGCCGCCAGGAAACGAACATCGCGCAGCCCAGGCAGGCGGCGATCTTGAGCGGCTCGGTCACCGCCCCGGTGAACACGGCCATGATCCCGTTGGCGAGCATCTCGGAGGTGCTCGTCACCTGGGCCATGAAGCCGGCCGACCCGTAGCGCATGAACTGGGCCCGGTCGAGGGACAGGGCCTGGTCGAAGATCCGGAGCCTGATCGACCGGGCCGTGTTCAGCGCCACCCACGACACCATGAGCGTGCTCGCGAGCAGGAGGGCGTGCTTGAGGAAGGTTCCCGCGATCACCAACCCGACGACCACGAGCACCGTACGGAAGGGGTCGCGCGGGACGAACCGCCCGATCCAGGGCCGCAGCCGCCGGCCGCCGGCCGCCAGCGCCCGATCGGCATCCGCCGCC
>DNLZ01000231.1:6412-6625 GCA_003488325.1 Planctomycetaceae bacterium | reverse complement strand
CGCCTACCCGCCTTGGTCTGCCCCATCGTCGCTCCACCTACGCAGGACGTGCTCGAGCAGTCGCGCCTTTCGCACCGCGCCCATGTGGCGTACGCCTCCAGGCGTGCGAACCCGGGCGGAATCGCGAAGAGACCGCCACACACGGAGTCGAGGCCGCTGCCCAGTGTCTCGTCGCCCGGCACGCACCCTCACATGCGCACGCTGGAAAGCGTG
>DNLZ01000231.1:0-6098 GCA_003488325.1 Planctomycetaceae bacterium | reverse complement strand
GCCACGACCGTGCCAGGGACTGGCTCGGTGTGCGTGCGAGGACGCAGCAGTGCCACCTCACGCTGTCGCAAACGGTGCCTGTCCCTTTCGCGATCACTTCCGGAACGACGCACCGTCGAGTCCGTGCCCCTTCATGAGGCGGTAGAGCGTGCCGCGTGGGAGGCGTGCCTCCCGGGACGCCGCCGACACGTCGCCAAGGTGACGCGTCAGCAGGTCGGTGAGGTACTGCCGCTCGAAGCGGGCGACGTGGTCGGCCCGCTGGGCGAAGAACCCCACCGTGCCGGCCTCGGCGCCGGAGTGGCGGCCTGCCGCGGCCACGATCTCGTCGGGCAGATCGTCGATCCCGGCCATCGGCGACCGCGTCATCGCGATCGCGCGGCGGACCACGTTGTGGAGCTCCCGCACGTTGCCCGGCCAGGGGTAGCCCCTGAGCACCTGGTAGACGTCGGTGGACAGGCCCCGCACGCTGCGCCCCGCCTCCTGGGCGGCGCGATTGGCGAAGTGCTCGGCGAGCAGGCCGATGTCGTCGCCCCGGAGCCGCAGCGGCGGGAGGTCGATCCGCACGACGTTGATCCGGTAGAAGAGATCGCGGCGGAACTCCCCCTGCTCCACCATCTGGTCGATCGCGCGCGAGGTGGCGGCGACGACCCGCACATCGACCGGGTTCTCCTGGCGGGCGCCGACGCGGCGCACCCGTCGCTCCTGGAGCACCCGGAGCAGCTTGGCCTGCAGCGGCAGCGGCAGCTCGGCCACCTCGTCGAGGAAGAGCGTGCCCCCGTCGGCGACCTCGATCAGCCCCATGCGCCTGGCATCGGCCCCGGTGAAGGCGCCCCGTTCGTGGCCGAACAGCTCGCTCTCCATGAGCGCGTCGGGGATCGCCCCGCAGTCGATCGGCACGAAGGGCCCCGTGGCGCGGCGGCTGCGCGTGTGGATCGCACGGGCCACGAGCTCCTTGCCCGTGCCGGTCTCGCCCGTGACGAGCACGTCCACCGAACTCCCGGCGATCCGGTCGATGATCGAGTACACCTGCTGCATCGCCGGGCTCTCACCCAGGAATCCCTCGAACGAGTAGGGCCGCTCCACGGCGCGCCTGAGCACCTCCTCCGCGGCGCGGTGCCGCGCCACACTGGAGAGGCGAACGAGCGCGTCCTCGAGATCGGTGTCCACGCGATCGATGGCGAGGTAGTCGCCCGCCCCGGCCTGTAGGCAGGCACGGGCCGTGTCGACCGTGGGCCTCGGATCGATGACCACCATCGGGATCTGCGGGTCGGCCTTGCGAAGCGCGCGGTAGAGGACATCCGCAGAAGGGCCCGACCGGGCCGTGACGACCCCGAGATCCCAGGCGTCGCGCGCGAGGGTCACGAGCGCTCGGTCGAGGGACGTCTCGACCCGCACCTCGAGCGGCTGGAGCCGCGCGGCGAGACGGCCGTAGGGCAGGGCCTCGGGGCCGAGTGGATCAAGGATGAGAATGCGCGGCTGGTGCACGGGCGGCTCACGTGGCTGGCGGCCCGCGCAGGGACGGTCGCCGAGGTCGAGGCTCGTCGGTGTCCGCCGCCACACCACACCGGAGCCGTGGTGGAGTATGCAGGGACAGACGATGCCGGGCAACCGGCCGCGCATGTGGGAACGTGGCGGATGTCTGGTACATTCCGCTCCATGACCATCGACACGTACGCGCCCTGCCCGGGCGGCACGGGCAAGAAAATCAAGTTCTGCTGCGCCGACCTGGTCGGCGACCTCGAACAGCTCGAGACCCTCGTCGGCGGCGATCAGACGTCGGCGGCGCTCGATCAGGTGCGACGCCTCGCCGACAAGCATCCCGGCCGGGCATGCCTGCTGTCGCTGCAGGCGAAGCTGGAGCTTTCCACCCGGCAGTTCGGTGCCGCGGCGACGACGACCGCGCGGTTCCTCGAGGCATGTCCGGAAAATCCGCTCGCCCTCGGCCAGGCCGCCGTCACGGAGGTGGTGTCGGGCCGCTTCCAGGAGGCGGCGGCCCTGTTCGATCGCTGTCGCGAGACGCTCGGCCGATCCGACGACACCGCGACGCTGCCTGTTCAGGAGATCGTGCGGATCGCCGAGACGCTCGTGCAGGCGGCCGCGCAGGGCGGCCACGTGGGCTTCGCGCAGGGGATCGTCGAGTGGCTTGCCGAGAAGGGACTCGTGCCGGCCGACGAGCTGCGGCTTCTCGGCGCGATCATCGGCTCGGCCGGTGTGCCGCCGGCACTCCGCAGCCAGCCGCCGCTCGAGCCCCTCGACGGGGATTCTCCGTGGCGGTTTGAATTCGACACCGCGCTCGGCCATGCCCGGCAGTGGAGGCTCTCGAAGGCGCTCACCACCTTCCGCAGCCTGCGGGGCGTGGCGGGCGAGTCGCGGCCGCTCTTCGCCAACATCGCGCTCATCTGCGAGCAGCTCGCTCGGCCGGTGGAGGCGTCGGAGGCCTGGCTCGCGGTGGCCCGTATGCCCGACCTCGGGGCCGATGACGCGGTCGAGGCGGTCGGCCGCGCGATCGCTCTGGAGACCGAGGCCGATCCCGATCGTTCGCCGCACGTGCGCTACGCGACGGCGTCCGCGCCGCTCGTGGTGCCGGCGGGAGAGGAGGGCGTGACGGCGCTGGAACTGCTCGAGGATCGGCTGCGGCATGATCCGCGCGTCGATGCCGCCGCGATCGACCGCAGCCAGTGGACGGGGCGCGGCGCGGTGCCGCCGCGGTCGGTCTGGCGCGTGTACGAACAGGCCGTGGCACCCTCCGCACCGCCGCGGCTCCTCGCGAGCCTGCTCGTCTTCGGTCGGCAGACCGACCGCGAACCCGAGGCCGTCCTGCAGGGATTCTCTCCCGACGTCGCCGCGGCCCGCCCCGTGGCCGAGTCCCTGCTCGGCTGCCGATTCGGAGATGCCGGTGAGATCGCGAGCATTCCGGGCGCGACGCCCGCCGCGTGGCTGCTTGCGGCGCAGTTTCAGGTGATGCCCGAGGCGGCACCGACCGCGGCACCGAAGCCGGGCGAATGCTGCGCGTTCGACCTCGCGATCGAGCGTCAGCGGGTCGCGCTCTGGGAACGCTTCGCGACCGAGTGGCCCGTCACGGCACTGCCCGAACTGCTCGGCCGCACGCCGCGCGAGGCGGTCGCGGATGTCGAGGGGAGGCGCCGCGTCGAGGCGCTCGTCGGCGAGGGTGAGGCGACGGCACGGTACGACGAGGCGACCCGGGCCTGGCATGCGATTCGCGTCAGCCTCGGCCTCGCGCCCGCGGCGACGATCTCCTGCGCGCGACCGCTCGACGAATTGCCACCGCTGCGGTGGCACCGCCTCGACATGGGTGGCGTGGAACCGGACCAGCTGCGCGGCGTGCTCGTGACGGCGGGCGAGGCCGGCTTCGAGCGGGCGGCCGGTCTGGCCGCCACGGCGCTCGCGGCCCGGCCCGATGCCACGCCCGAGGATCGGTGGGCCGCGCTCGGCGTGCTGGAGGAGCGGGCGCCCACGAGCGTCCGCCGTCTCGAGATCATCGGCGAGCTGCGGCGCATCGCCGCCGCGCTCAAGGCGAACGACGGCATGCTCGACGTCGCCGAGGTGCGGGTGCGGCTCCAGCGGGGCGATCAGGCCGAGTTCGTCCGGCTCCTCGAGCACATGCGGCGCGACCACGGCCGCGATCCGCAGGTGCTGCAGGCGTTCGCCGAGGTGCTTGCCGAGGCCGGCATCGACCTGTCGGCGCTCGCGGCGGCCGGAGGCGGTGCGCCGCGTGCCGCCCCCGCCGTGACGGGCACGGCGGCGCCCGAGGCCGGCGGAATCTGGACCCCTGGGGGCAGTGCCCGCCAGGATCCGCCGTCCGGCGAAAAGAAGGTCATCTGGACGCCGGGCTGACGTCGAGCGCCGCCCGCACGAGTCCCACCGCGTGGACCCGGATCACGTGCACGCCGGCCGTCGCGAGGCCGCAGGCCGTGGCGGCGGTGAGGGCGTCGCGCTCCTCGACGGTCGCCGGCCGCCCCTGGCGGCGCTCGATCGCCTTGCCGAGGAAACCCTTCCGCGAATGGCCGACGAGGATCGGGGAACCGAGGTCGAGGAACCGGTCGGCGTGGCGCATGAGCGCGATGTTGTGGTCGTGCGTCTTGCCGAATCCGATGCCGGGATCGAGGCAGATCCGCTCCGGTGCGACACCGGCCGACACGAGCGCGTCGCGTCGGAGGGCGAGGTAGGCGCGGATCTCGGCGACGACGTCGTCGTACCGCGGATCGATCTGCATCGTGCGGGGCGTGCCGCGCATGTGCATCGCGCAGACTCCGGCGCCCGCGGCGACCACGACGGCGGGCATCGCCGGGTCCCCCTCGAGGCCGGTGACGTCGTTGACGATCTCGGCGCCCGCGTCGAGGGCGCGCCGCGCGACCGCGGCCTTCGACGTGTCGATCGATACCGGCACGCCCCCCTCGGCGGCCAGGCGGCGCACCACCTCGCCCACCCGACGCCACTCCTCGTCCGCGGCGACGGGATCCGCGAACGGTCGCGTGCTCTCGCCACCCACGTCGAGCACGTCGGCGCCCTCGGCGACGAGCCGGAGCCCGTGGGCGACCGCGGCTCCCGGGTCGAGGTGCCGTCCTCCGTCCGAGAAACTGTCGGGCGTGACGTTGACGATCCCCATCACGAGCGGCCGGCGGTCGCCCGTGCCGACGGGCAGCGGCAGCGATGTCGTCCGCAGACGCCAGGTGACCGGACCCGGTGGATGATGCGGCACCGACACGGGCACTCACGAAACGGACATCATGCGGGTCCGGGACGCCCGCCGCGCCGCGATCCTCCCGCCGGCGGGCCGCCGTGGCGCCCGGGATCGACTATCGTACTGACGTCCTTTCCGCCCCGCACCCTCCCGGACTCGACCTCCCCGTGAACCAGAAGACCCTGCTGCAGCTGGCCGCGAAGCACGGCACCCCGCTCTTCATCGTCGATCACGCCGAGTTGAGGAAGAACTACGCGCTCTTCCGGAAGCACTTTCCGCGCGTGCAGGTCTACTACGCGGTGAAGGTCAACAGCGATCCGGCGATCGTGCGGACGTTCTACGAGCTCGGCGGCAGCTTCGACGTCGCGAGCATGCAGGAGTTCCACACGGTCCACGAGAACATCGCGAAGCTCCCGGCGAAGCAGCGACAGGACTTCATCTGGGACAAGATCATCTATGCCAATCCGATCAAGCCGATCGAGACGCTCCGCGAGCTCGACCAGTACCGGCCGCTGGTGACGTACGACAACGAGGAGGAGGTGCGCAAGATCGCGAAGCACGCTCCCCGTGCCGGGCTCGCCCTGCGTCTGCGGGTGCCCAACACGGGCTCGATGGTGGAGCTCTCGAGCAAGTTCGGCGCCCTGCCGGGCGAGGCGGTCGATCTGATCCGCTGTGCGCACGACCACGGTCTCGTGGTGGAGGGGATCTCCTTCCACGTGGGCAGCCAGTGCACCAACCCCGAGAACTACATCCAGGCGATCAACCTCTCGGCCAGCGTCTTCGCCGAGGCGAAGACCCGCGGCTTCAACCTCAAGCTGCTCGACATCGGCGGTGGCTTTCCAGCGGCGTACGACGCGACGGTCCCCAAATTCTCGGCGCTCGCGCGGAAGATCAACCACGAGATCAACCGCCTCTTTCCGAGCGAGATCGAGATCCTCGCGGAGCCCGGCCGCTTCCTCGTCGCGTCCGCGGGCACGGCGGTCTGCAAGATCATCGGCAAGGCCGTGCGCAACGAGCGGCTCTCCTACTACGTCGACGACGGCGTGTACCACACCTTCTCCGGCGTGATCTTCGACCACTGCACCTACCACCTCAAGTCGTTCAAGCGTGGCACCAAACAGATCTGCGCGGTGTTCGGACCGACGTGCGACGCCCTCGACACCATCAGCCTCGCCGAGCAGTTGCCCGACCTCGAGATCGGCGACTATCTCTACAGCGAGAACATCGGCGCGTACTCGGCGGCGAGCAGCACCCACTTCAACGGCTTCCCTCCGGCGAAGGTCGTCCACATCAACCGGTGACGATCCCCCGCGCGATCCGGCGACGCATGCGCCAGGAAGCGGGTGAAAGCCTTGGCGCGTCGTCGCGGCACACGGCAACGACGAGGCGAGGGGGG
>DNLZ01000112.1:5625-6367 GCA_003488325.1 Planctomycetaceae bacterium | reverse complement strand
CCGTGAAGCTCGGGCCCGAGCCCGAGAAGAACAGCACGTGGATGGTGCTCGACCCGAATTCGCTGCCGGGGTTCGCGAAGCTTCCGGCCAAGAGCCTCGTCGAGCCCGCACCGGACGCCGAAACGATCGAGAAGCTCGCGAGCGAACGGCGGGTCGTCGAGGTGAAGAAGGCCTACATGGCGGACTACATGCGTTTCTACGACGTGACGCTCATGAATCCGAAGGTGCTCGTGGGCATGTTCCTCGGCGCGATGAGCACGTTCGTCTTCTGTGCCCTGACGATGAAGGCGGTGGGCCGGGCCGCCAAGGGCATGGTGGAGGAGGTCCGCCGCCAGTTCCGCGAGAAGCCGGGGATCATGCAGGGTACCGACACCCCCGACTACGCCTCACCCGTCGCGATCAGCACGAAGGCGGCCCAGAAGGAGATGGTGCTCCCGTCACTCCTGGCCCTCGTGGTGCCGATCGTCGCCGGTCTCCTGCTCGGCGTCGGCGGCGTGATGGGGCTGCTCGTGGGCGGCCTCACCACCGGCTTCTGCGTCGCCGTGTTCATGGCGAACGCGGGTGGCGCCTGGGACAACGCGAAGAAGCACATCGAGAGCGGCGTGCACGGCGGCAAGGGCACCGAGGCCCACAAGGCCGCGGTCGTGGGCGACACGGTGGGCGATCCGTTCAAGGACACGAGCGGCCCGAGCCTCAACATCCTCGTGAAGCTCATGAGCATGGTGAGCGTGGTGGTCGCCGG
>DNLZ01000112.1:0-5224 GCA_003488325.1 Planctomycetaceae bacterium | reverse complement strand
GTGGCCCGTGCCATCTCGTCCGGACGTTCGCTTCGGGCATCCATGCCCTCCGCTCACTCGGAGGTGGCTACGCTTCCGCCCTCCGGGCTGCGCTTGCCACCTACGCCGGCTCGATGGCACGGGCCACCCCGGCTCCTGCTCGCGGTGAGGGGCCGAGGTCACCTCCGTTGCCAGTGAAGGACGAGGCCAGCGTAGGGGTATACGAACCGGCGTGGCGGCTTCTGCCGCCGCGTGGGTCCGGCATGCGTCATCCCGGAAGGCTCGGGGCTGACCATCCCCTCGAGACGGCGTCGATGGCCAGCGCAGGCAGGATGCCGCAGCGCAGCCATCGTCGAGCGAACGAAGGTCAGGATGACCGCAGTGAGCGTCCGGCGAGAGGGTGTGGGCAGCCCCGGGCCGGTTGGGCGAGTTGACCGAGTTTCCACGCGCACGCCGCGCAGCACACCGATCTACACTCGGCTCCATGCAACCGGGTTTTTCGTTCACGCTCGATGCGACCGACGCGGCCGCGCGGGCGGGGGTGCTCACGACGCCGCACGGGAGCGTCACCACGCCGCTGTTCATGCCCGTGGCCACTGCCGCGACGGTCAAGGGGGTCGATATCGGCCGCGTGGCCGAGACCGGGGCAGGCATGATTCTCTCCAATGCGTATCACCTCCACCTCAGGCCGGGCGAGGAGACGGTCGAGCGGGCGGCCGGGCTGGCCGCGTTCATGGGGTGGCGGGGCCCCACGCTCACCGACTCCGGCGGGTATCAGGTCTTCAGCCTTGCGAAGCAGGTGAGGGTCACGGAGGACGGCGCCTTCTTCCGATCCCACATCGACGGCACGCCCGCGGCGTTCACGCCCGAGAACTCGATGCGGATCCAGGAGCGGATCGGGGCCGACGTGGCGATGCAGATGGATCACGTCGTGGCCCTCCCCGCCCCGCGGGACACCGTGGCTGACGCGATGCTCCGGAGTGCCCGCTGGGCCGCGCGGTGTCGCGCAGCGCACCGGCGGGACGACCAGGCGTTGTTCGGCATCGTGCAGGGGGGCCTCGAGCCCGATCTTCGCGCCGAGAGCGCCTCGCGGCTCCGCGAGATCGGCTTCCCCGGATACGCGGTGGGCGGGTTGTCCGTGGGCGAGGGCCCGGAGGCGATGGTGGCGACGCTGCATGCGACGGTGCCGCATCTTCCGACGGACCGTCCTCGCTATCTCATGGGCGTGGGCCAGCCATGGGACATCGTCGCCGCCGTCGTCGCCGGCATCGACATGTTCGACTGCGTGCTCCCCACCCGCTGCGGCCGCAACTCGCTGGTCTACACGTTCGACGGTCCGGTGCGACTCCGCAACGCCCGGCACGCCGCCGAGCAGGCGCCCCTCGAGGTCGACTGCCCCTGCGTGGCCTGTCGGCACTCCCGCAGCTACCTGCGGCACCTGTTCCTCGCCGGCGAGATGCTCGGCCCGGTGCTCGCCTCGATCCACAACCTGACCTTCTACCAGCGACTCGTCCGACGGCTGCGCGACGCGATCGTGACCGGGCGCCTCGCCGAGACGAGTCGCGATCTCCTTTCCCGCATGGTCGGAGACTCGCCCGCGACGGCCTGAACGTCGGTCGCGGTGTCGCGGGCAAGTGGGCTCGACGCGGGCCACCCGCGCTTCACCCTTGTCCACCGTGCGCCGGGGGAACTACATTCCGGGGCTTCCGGCAGCCTGCCGGCTCGCTTCCCCGGGTTCCGCCATGCCGTCGCTCCCGAGCCAGACCCCGTTGTTCTCAGGCCCGGGCGTCGCAGCGACGCTGGCGCAGCAGGCCGCGCCGGCCGGGGCACCGGACGGCCTGCGGACGATCGTGCAGATGCTGCCGATCGCGCTGGTGCTGCTGGCGGCCTACGTGCTCCTCTTCAGGCCGGAACGGGAGAAGGCGAGGCGGCAGCAGGAATTGCTCGCGGGTCTCAAGAAGAACGACCGCGTCGTGACGGCCTCTGGCATCTACGGCACGGTGGCCAATGTCGACCGCGAGGGGGACCGCGTGACGCTCAAGATCGATGAGACCGCACGGATCACCGTGACGCTGTCGAGCATCGCCAGGGTCGTGGGTGACCGCGGCGGTGATGCGGAGGCCAAGGGCACGACGAGAGACGACGCATGAACGGATTCCTTTTCGCGGCCGGACTGTTCGGTCAGGCCGCCACCGATGTCCCGGCGGCCGTGGTGCCGTGGTGGCGGGAGGCCTGGGCCGTGTGGGGCCTCGCGCTCCTGACCGTCGCCGGCCCGACGCTGCTGGCGTGGCTCGTGTCGCGCCGCCTGCGGGCAGGAGACATGTGGGGGCGGATCGCGGCGGTGCTCGTGCCTCTCGCCGCCGGCGCCGCGGTCGTGTGGCTGGGGTGGCCGCCGCGGCTCGGCATCGATCTCAAGGGGGGCGTGATCCTCGTCTACCAGGTCGACACGGCACGGGAGTCGAGTTCCGCCATCGACGACGCGATCGTGGCACTCGAGCAGGTGCTCGTGACGCCGGAGTCCCGTCTGGGCACCGTCGAACGTGGTGCGGGCGACACGCTCGTGGTGCGGCTTGCCACGGAAGATGTCGGCGAACGCGAGGCCGTGCTGCAGGCCATCGCGGCCCTGCAACTGGAGAACGCCGACCTCCGCCCGCTTCCGACGGCTGCTGCCGCGGCCAACGAGCGTCGCTACTCGGTGGCCGGCAGGGCCGCTCCGGTCGACATGGACAAGCTCGTCGGCGCGGTCAGTCGCCGGGTCAATCCCGGCGGTCAGAAGGAGGTCACCGTCCGCCGCTACGGCCTCGACCAGATCGAGGTCATCGTTCCCGAAGTCGACCAGTCGGAGGTCGACCTGATCAAGCGGATCGTCTCGAGCGCCGGCGTGCTCGAGTTTCGGATCGTCGCGAATCCGGACGATCCCCGGCATCAGCAGGTGCGCGAGGCCGCCGGCGTCACGGCGGGCGTGAACGTGGTGCAGGGGGGCGTGCCGGTCGGTCGCTGGATCGAGCTCGACACCAAGAAACTCAACCCGTCGGAGCAGCGTGGCCTCGTGACGCGCGAAATCGACGGCCGCGTCGAGGTGCTCGTCATGCTCGACCGATTCGACGTGACCGGTGGGGATCTCGGACGCGTGAGCGCCGGGTTCGACCAGAACCTCTCCCCGGCGGTGAACTTCACGTTCAATTCGCGGGGTGCCGCCCGGTTCGGGCTGCTCACCGGCCAGAACGTGCCGGACCCGGCCAATCGCCTCGAGAGCCGACTCGGCATCGTCCTCGACGACGTCCTGCAGTCGGCTCCCACGATCCGCAGCGCGATCTCGTCGAGCGGACAGATCACCGGCAACTTCCGGCAGTCGGACATCGACTTTCTCGTCGAGGTGCTCAACGCCGGGAGCCTGCCGGCGGCGCTCGAGCCCGAGCCGATCAGCGAGCAGAAGATCAGCCCGCAGCTGGGAGCCGACACGATCCGCTCGGGGGCCAGGGCGATGCTGCTCGCGACGATCGTCGTCCTCACGTTCATGCTCCTCTACTACCGGGTGTCGGGGTTCATCGCGGACCTCGCCGTGCTGCTCAACATCCTCCTCGTGCTGGCGCTGATGATCTCGATCAAGGCGGCGTTCACGCTCGCCGGTCTGGCCGGGCTCGTGCTCTCGGTGGGCATGTCGGTGGACGCGAACGTCCTCATCTACGAGCGGATGCGCGAGGAGCTCGAGCGCGGCGCGGCGGTGCGCATGGCGATTCGCAACGGCTTCGCGAGGGCCTTCTCGACGATCCTCGACTCGAACCTCACGACGGTCATCACCGGCGTCGTGCTCTTCGCGATCGGGACCGACCAGCTCAAGGGGTTCGCCGTGACGCTCATTCTCGGCCTCACGCTCAATCTCTTCACGGCCGTGTTCTGCTCCCGTGTCGCGTTCGATCTCGCGGAGCGGAATCGCTGGATCACGCGGCTGTCGATGGCGAAGCTGTTCGGGCGCACGAACTTCCCCTTCGTCGCCTACATGAGGCCCGCCATCATCGCATCGATCGCGTTCATTCTCCTCGGGCTCGCGGCGGCGTGGAGCCGCGGGCAGGGCCTCTTCGACATCGACTTCACCGGAGGCACGAGCGTGCAGGTGGCCTTCAAGGCCGATCAGCCGCTCGACATCGCGGACGTGCGGCGGTCCGTCGCGGGATTGCCGGACGTCGCGGTGAGCGCCGTGACGGCGGGCGACGCACCCGCAGGCACGCGGTACAAGATCGACACGTCGCTCAAGGACGAGGAGCAGGTGGAGGAGACGCTGCGCGGCGCGTTCGCCGGCCGCCTCGCGACCTACTCGATGGGCTTCGGCGAGATCGTGACGTCGAAGCCCGCGGAGGGGGCCGAGCCCGCGGCGGCCTCGACGGCGCCGACGACGAATGCGGCGCTGGATTTTCCGGAGCGGATCGGCCGGGACACGCTGCGATCGACGCTGGAGGCCGGATTCGGCGCCGCCGGCCATGCCGCCGTCCCGTTCGAGCTGGAGTCGGCCGAGACGGGGAGCCGCACACGTCCGGTACGCACGTGGACGCTGTCGACCGCACTCGATCCGGAGGCGACCCGTACGGTGCTCGAGGCGGTGGCGGCGAAGCTCAACGGCACGCCCATCTACCTGTCTGCCAACAGCATCGGTGGCAAGGTCGCCGGCAACACACAGGTGACGGCGGTCTACGCGCTGCTCGCGAGCCTCGCGATGATCGTGCTGTACGTCTGGGTGCGGTTCCAGAACGTCGCCTTCGGGCTGGCGGCCGTGGTCGCGCTCGCCCACGACGTGCTCGTCGCCGTGGCCTGTCTCGCTCTCAGCCACTTCGTGGCCCCGTTCCTCGGATGGGCGCTCGTCGATGACTTCAAGATCAGCCTCGACGTGGTCGCGGCGCTCCTCACGATCGTCGGCTTCTCGATCAACGACACGATCGTGATCTTCGACCGGTTGCGGGAGATTCGCGGCAAGAGCCGATTCGTGACACCGGAGATGGTGGACGACGCACTCAACGTCACGCTCAGTCGCACGATTCTCACGTCGGGCACGGCGTTCCTCGCGACGCTCATTCTGTACCTTTTCGGCGGCCAGGGCATCCATGCCTTCGCCTTCACCATGCTCGTGGGCATCCTCGTCGGCACCTACAGCACGGTCTACATCGCCGCCCCCGTCGTGCTCTGGCTCCAGTACCGCACGGCAGGCGAGTCGGCGCGATCCGGAGCTCCGGTCGCCGCAGGCTGAGGCGAC